>NZ_JBJIAO010000049.1:0-35216 GCF_045310825.1 Mycobacterium sp. SMC-21
CACCAAAGAAGCCCTACGATGCCTCAAACGCCACCTCAGCCGAACCGTCTACCGCAGCCTCCACACCGACCTGCACCCCAACCGATCACACCAAAAACCCGAAACACCACTCGCTGCTTGACATAGGAGCAATGGACGCTCGCGGGGATTTGAGCAGCGATTTGGAGCGTTATGGCTGCTCGCCTACTATGTAGGGGTTGCCCAGGGCAGACCCCGGTCACACGCCGACTCTGCGTGCCCTTGGACAACAAGACCGCGCACGCCCAGGTCGGTATCTGGCGTGCATACAAACCCCAGGTCAGGAGATCGAGTGATTCAGCAGGAATCGCGACTCAAGGTCGCCGACAACACGGGCGCAAAGGAAATCCTTTGCATCCGCGTGCTCGGTGGCTCGTCGCGGCGCTACGCCGGCATCGGCGACATCATCGTGGCGACCGTCAAGGACGCCATCCCGGGCGGCAACGTCAAGCGTGGTGACGTGGTCAAGGCCGTCGTCGTGCGCACCGTCAAGGAGCGCCGCCGGCCGGACGGCAGCTACATCAAGTTCGACGAGAACGCCGCCGTCATCATCAAGAACGACAATGACCCCCGCGGTACCCGCATCTTCGGGCCGGTCGGTCGCGAACTGCGCGAGAAGAAGTTCATGAAGATCGTCTCGCTGGCCCCGGAGGTTTTGTGATGAAGGTGCACAAGGGCGACACCGTGCTGGTCATCGCCGGCAAGGACAAGGGTGCCAAGGGCAAGGTCATCGAGGCCTACCCGACCCGCAACAAGGTGCTCGTTGAGGGCGTCAACCGGATCAAGAAGCACACCGCGCAGTCTCAGAACGAGCGTGGTGCATCGTCGGGTGGCATCGTCACCCAGGAGGCGCCGATCCACGTTTCGAACGTGATGGTGGTCGACTCCGACGGTAACGCGACCCGCATCGGCTACCGCGTCGATGAGGAGAGCGGCAAGAAGGTCCGTATCTCCAAGCGCAATGGCAAGGACATCTGAGATGACCACTGTGGAAAACACTCAGCCCCGGCTGAAGACGCGTTACCGCGAAGAGATCCGCGACGCGCTCAACAACGAATTCAATTACGCCAACGTCATGCAGATCCCCGGCGTGGTCAAGGTTGTCGTCAACATGGGTGTCGGTGACGCCGCCCGCGACGCCAAGCTGATCAACGGCGCGGTCAACGACCTGACGCTGATCACCGGTCAGAAGCCGGAAATCCGCAAGGCCCGGAAGTCCATCGCGCAGTTCAAGCTGCGTGAGGGCATGCCGATCGGCTGCCGCGTCACCCTGCGTGGCGACCGCATGTGGGAGTTCCTGGACCGTCTGATCTCCATCGCACTGCCCCGTATCCGCGACTTCCGCGGTCTGTCGGCCAAGCAGTTCGACGGCAGCGGCAACTACACCTTCGGCCTCAACGAGCAGTCGATGTTCCACGAGATCGACGTCGACTCGATCGACCGCCCCCGTGGCATGGACATCACGGTCGTCACCTCGGCCACCACTGACGACGAAGGCCGTGCGTTGCTGCGGGCCCTGGGCTTCCCGTTCAAGGAGAACTGACAATGGCAAAGAAGGCTCTGGTCAACAAGGCCAACAAGAAGCCGAAGTTCGCGGTGCGTGGCTACACCCGCTGCAACAAGTGCGGTCGCCCGCACTCGGTGTTCCGCAAGTTCGGCCTGTGCCGAATCTGCCTGCGGGAGATGGCCCACGCCGGCGAGCTGCCCGGCGTGCAGAAGTCCAGCTGGTGACTCTGCCCGTCTCATGACGCTGTAGAAAGCCGCCCCGGTCCTCGTGACCGGGGCGGCTTTTTCGTTCGCGCAGCGGTGCGCATCGGTAGCGGCTCGTCGAGCGTGCACACAGATCGTCCAGAACGGCGGATCCACGCGCTCTTTGCACATTCGTGGCGATGTGTGGCGAGGCGACTTCGCGAGCGTGCACAGAGATCGTCAAAAGTGCCGTTCGGGCGATCTGTCTGCACATTCGTGGACGCCAAACCCTTGAGTAGCACGGATTTGGCCCTGAGCTGCGCATTGTCTACACTGGGCAGGTTGCCATGGGCGTTTTCGTCCGATGGCCGATCGGTATGTGCCTTCTGAAACTGGATTGCACTACTGATGCACGACCCCTGACCGACCTCGGTCAGATAAGGGAAAACACTTCGTAGCAGGCCCACGATGTGACGTGCCGAGCCACCGCAAGGTGGGACCGACACGGGCGTGATGCATGGGAACCGCAGCGAGAAAGGTTGATCAACGCTGTCATGACAATGACGGATCCGATCGCAGACTTCTTGACACGTCTGCGCAACGCCAACTCGGCGTACCACGACGAGGTGACCCTGCCCCACTCGAAGATCAAGGCGAACATCGCCGAGATCCTCAAGAAGGAGGGTTACATCACCGACTACCGCACCGAGGACGCCCGCGTGGGCAAGAGCCTCGTTGTTTCCCTCAAGTACGGCCCGAGCCGCGAGCGCAGCATCGCCGGCCTCCGCCGGGTGTCCAAGCCCGGTCTGCGGGTGTACGCGAAATCCACCAACCTGCCGCGGGTTCTGGGTGGCCTGGGCGTGGCGATCATCTCCACGTCCTCCGGCCTGCTCACCGACCGCCAGGCAGCTCGACAGGGCGTGGGCGGCGAAGTCCTCGCTTACGTCTGGTAGGGGGCAGAGAACATGTCGCGTATTGGAAAGCAGCCGGTTGTCATTCCGGCCGGCGTCGATGTGACCATCGACGGCCAGAACATCGCCGTGAAGGGCCCCAAGGGCACCCTGGCACTCGATGTTGCCGAGCCCATCGAGGTGTCGCGCAACGACGAAGGTGCCGTCGTGGTCACCCGTCCGAACGACGAGCGTCGTAACCGCTCGCTGCACGGACTGTCCCGCACCCTGATCGCCAACCTGGTGACCGGTGTGACGCAGGGCTACACCACCAAGATGGAAATCTTCGGCGTCGGTTACCGCGTGCAGGCCAAGGGCTCGAACCTGGAGTTCGCGCTCGGCTACAGCCACCCGGTGCTGATCGAGGCCCCCGAGGGCATCACGTTCGCAGTCGAGACCCCGACGAAGTTCTCGGTGTCCGGCATCGACAAGCAGAAAGTCGGCCAGATCTCGGCAGTCATCCGCCGCCTGCGTCGCCCCGACCCGTACAAGGGCAAGGGCATTCGCTACGAGGGTGAGCAGATCCGCCGCAAGGTCGGAAAGACAGGTAAGTAGCAATGGCCAACACTGAGACTGACAAGCGTAAGCCGTTGGGCCAGAACATCTCTGAGACCCGTCGGGTGGCGCGTCTGCGTCGTCACGCCCGTCTGCGCAAGAAGGTCGCCGGCACCGCCGAGCGTCCGCGTCTGATGGTCAACCGCTCCTCGCGGCACATCCACGTCCAGGTGATCGACGACCTGACCGGCACCACGCTGGCCGCCGCGTCGTCCATCGAGGCCGACGTGCGTGCCGTCGACGGTGACAAGAAGGCCGTCAGCACCCGCGTGGGTCAGCTGATCGCCGAGCGTGCCAAGGCTGCCGGCATCTCCGAGGTCGTTTTCGACCGCGGTGGCTACAGCTACGGCGGCCGGATCGCCGCGCTCGCCGACGCCGCTCGTGAAAGCGGGTTGACGTTCTAATGACTTACTTGAAGATGACCGGAAGGACTGCATGATGGCCGACCAGGCTGGCGCCGGTTCGGCGCAGGACAACCGTGGTGGCCGCGGCGACCGTGACGGCCGTGGCCGTCGCGACGACCGTGGTGGCCGTGGCCGTGGCGATGACCGCGGTGAGAAGAGCAACTACATCGAGCGCGTTGTCACCATCAACCGCGTTTCGAAGGTGGTCAAGGGTGGTCGGCGCTTCAGCTTCACCGCGCTGGTGATCGTCGGTGACGGCCACGGCATGGTGGGCGTCGGCTACGGCAAGGCCAAGGAAGTTCCGGCCGCCATCGCCAAGGGTGTCGAGGAGGCTCGCAAGGGCTTCTTCCGCGTCCCGCTGATCGGTGGCACCATCGTGCACCCGGTTCAGGGCGAGGCCGCTGCCGGTGTCGTGATGCTGCGCCCGGCCAGCCCGGGTACCGGTGTGATCGCCGGTGGTGCGGCTCGCGCGGTGCTGGAATGCGCCGGCGTGCACGACATCCTGGCCAAGTCGCTGGGCAGCGACAACGCGATCAACGTGGTGCACGCCACCGTTGCCGCGCTGAAGCAGCTGCAGCGTCCGGAGGAAGTGGCGGCCCGTCGTGGCCTGCCCATCGAAGATGTTGCGCCGGCCGGCATGCTGCGGGCCCGGCGTGAGGCAGAAGCGCTCGCCGCCTCGGCAGCGCGTGAAGGATCGGCATAATCATGGCTGAACTGAAGATCACCCAGGTGCGTGGCACCGTGGGTGCCCGGTGGAAGCAGCGCGAGAGCCTGCGGACGCTGGGATTGCGCAAGATCCGCCAGTCCGTCGTTCGCGAGGACAACGCGCAGACCCGTGGTCTGCTCGCGGTGGTCAACCACCTCGTCACGGTTGAGGAGGCGTAAATGAGCGTCATCAAGCTGCACGACCTCAAGCCGGCCGCGGGGTCCAAGAAGGCCAAGACCCGCGTCGGTCGTGGTGAGGGCTCCAAGGGCAAGACCGCTGGTCGTGGTACCAAGGGCACCAAGGCCCGCAAGAACGTCCCCGTGACGTTCGAGGGTGGCCAGATGCCGATCCACATGCGTCTGCCGAAGCTCAAGGGCTTCCGCAACCGCTTCCGCACGGAGTACGCGGTGGTGAACGTCGGCGACCTCGCCAAGGCGTTCCCGCAGGGCGGCACCGTCGGTGTGGACGAGCTGGTGGCCGCGGGCCTGGTTCGCAAGAACACCCTGGTCAAGGTGCTCGGCGACGGCAAGCTGGCCGTCAAGGTCGACGTCACCGCCAACAAGTTCAGCGGTAGCGCCCGTGAGGCGATCACCGCTGCCGGTGGTAGCGCGACCGAGCTGTAACTGTTTCGCAAAAGGGGAGTCTCGGCCTTCGGCCGGGGCTCCCTTTTTTGTGTCCGCCGAGACTGAGCTTGTGTGCCAAGTTCGTCGCGGAATTGGCACACAAGCTCAGTTTGGGCGGCCCTGGTCCGGCAGCTAGCTCTGCGGCCGTGCGCCCAAGACGTCGTGGAAGAGGGCCTGGCGCACCGCGAGTTCGCGGGGATCGCTGACCAGATGGAAGCCGAGCCGGTTCATCACGTAGCCGAATCCGACGCCGGTGTCGGGGTCGGCGAAGCCGAACGAACCACCGAAGCCGGGCGTGCCGAATGCCTTTCCGGAGGAGCCGAAGGCGAACGTCGGGATGGGCTTGCAGAAGCCCAGCGCGTAGGCGATCTCGGCGTGCATCACCTTGTCCCGGGTGCCGCCTGACGGGTTGTGGGGCGGTGCGATCAACGCATCGAAAGTCTCTGGGGTGAAACCTATTTCGCTGCCGCCGGTCGCCGCGGCGCCGTAGAGGCCGGCCAGGGCGCGGGCCGTCCCGGTGCCGTTGGCCGACGGAATCTCGACGCGGCGCACCTTGTCGGTGTTGTAGTCGCCGGCGTAGGGGTCGATGTCGGCGGGGATCGCGGCCGTCCTGGCCAGCAGCCCGCGCGGGTTGAGGCTGCCGATCAGGAACCCGGCCGGCATGACGTCGAGGTGCCGCAGCGACTCGTATCGCTGCCAATGGTGCAGCGTGGCAATCCGGTTGCGGTCGACCGAGTCCGGCAGGCCGATGTACAGGTCGAGACCCGACGGCCCGGTGATCTCCTCGGCGAGATAACGGCCGAGCGTACGGCCGTCGGTTCGACGGATCAGCTCGGACTCGTACCAGCCGATCGTGATGGCGTGGTAGCCGTGCCGGGTGCCCGGCTTCCACGCGGGTTTCTGTGCCGCGAGGATGGCGGACAGCCGCACCGGGTCGGCGATGTCGGACAGCAGGGGATTGGGGGTCAGGACGCACAGCCCGGCCTGGTGGGCCAGCAGCTGACGGACGGTGACGTCGCCTTTGTCCTGCGCGGCGAACTCGGGCCAGTACGTGCTGACCCGCTCGTCGTAGTCGAAGAGCCCTTTCGACACCGCGTGCGCGACAGCAAGGGCGGCAACACCTTTCGTCGACGAGAACATGTTGACCATGGTGTCGGCCTGCCACGGCGCCCGGCTGATCCCGTCGCGGTAGCCGCCCCACATGTCGACGACCTTGCGGCCGTCCCGGTAGACGCACAGCGCGGCGCCGACTTCGCCGCCGGCAGCGAAGTTGGCCCGGAACGCGTCGGCGACCTTGCCGTAGCCGTCGTCGGCATCGCCGTGGACCAGATCGGGAGAGACAGAGACCTTCAGCACCATGGGTCGATCCTCTCCCGCGAGCACGCGGAAAACTGTCGAATTCGGCGCCGGAATGGACAGTTTTGCGTCTGCTCGGCACTCGCCGGTGAATCGGTACGCTCGGAGCATGTTTGCTTTCCGGCCCAGCCTGCCCGGTCTTCCCGGCCCCGATGAGTTGCGTGCCCTTGTCCGCAAGGTCGACACCGCGCGTCACCACGGCGTACCCAACGGCTGCGTACTGGAACTCGACCTGCAGGCCGTGCCGCCCGAGACCGCCGGCTTCGACCCGATCGCCTTCGTCATGGGCAACGCGCGGCCTCTCGTGCTGCGTGACGCCGTGGCAGCCATCCACCGCGCGGCCGACGACAAGCGGGTGGCCGGACTGATCGCCCGGGTTCAATTGCCCGCTGCCGCAGCGGGTCCGGTGCAGGAGCTGCGTGACGCCATCGCCGCGTTCAGCGCCGTCAAGCCGTCGATCGCCTGGGCCGAGACCTATCCGGGCACCATGTCCTACTACCTGGCGTCGGCGTTCCGGGAAGTGTGGATGCAGCCCTCGGGCACCGTCGGGCTGGTGGGTTTCGCGACCAACGCGCTGTTCCTGCGCGACGCGTTCGACAAGGCCGGCATCGAGGCGCAGTTCGTCGCGCGCGGGGAGTACAAGTCGGCGGCCAACATGTTCACGCAGGACCGCTACACCGAGCCGCACCGCGAGGCCGACGGCCGGCTCATCGAGAGCCTGCACGCCCAGGTGCTGACCGCCATCGCCGAATCCCGCGGCGTCGACGCCGACGAACTCGACGTGCTCGTCGACCGGGCACCGCTGCTGCGCGACGAGGCGGTCGCCGCCAGGCTGGTCGACCGTATCGGTTTCCGCGACGAGGCGTATGCCCGGGTTGCCGAATTGACCGGTGGCGCAGCGGAAGCCGACGGCAAGGACGCGCCGCCGCGGCTGTTCCTGTCCCGGTACGCCAAGGCCACCGCGGGACACACGCTGCCCGAGGTGCCGCCGCTGCCAGGCATCAAGCACAAGCCGACCATCGCCGTCGTCACCATGGCCGGGCCAATCGTCAGCGGCCGCGGCGGCCCGAGCGCCTTCCCGCCGGGACCGTCGAGCGTCGGCGGCGACACCATCGCCGCGGCGCTGCGGGAGGCCGCCGCGGACGACGACGTCGCAGCCGTTGTGCTCCGCGTGGACAGTCCGGGAGGTGCGGTCACGGGTTCGGAGACCATCTGGCGCGAGGTGGCGCGGCTACGCGAAGCGGGCAAGCCGGTCGTCGCGTCGATGGGCGCGGTCGCCGCGTCGGGCGGCTACTACGTGTCGATGGCGGCCGACCACATCGTCGCCAACGCCGGCACCATCACCGGATCCATCGGCGTGGTGACGGGCAAGCTCGTCACCAGGGGCCTCAAGGAACGGCTCGGTGTCGGCTCGGATGCCGTGCGTACCAACGAGAATGCCGACGCCTGGTCGGCGAACCAGCCGTTCACCGAAGCGCAGCACGCGCACGTGGTGGCCGAGGCGGACCTCTTCTACACCGACTTCGTGGAGCGCGTCGCCGACGGCCGCAACCTGCCGGTCGAAGCCGTCGAGCAGGTGGCCCGCGGCCGCATCTGGACCGGAGCCGACGCGCTGGAACGCGGCCTGGTCGACGAACTCGGTGGGCTGCGGACCGCCGTCCGCCGGGCCAAGGTGCTGGCCGGGCTCGATCCCGACGCGACCGCCAAGGTCGTCAACTACCCGGGTTCGTCACTGCTGGATCATGTCCGGCCCAAGGCCTCGTCGCAGCCGGCCGCGGCATCGTTGCCGGAGGCGGTCGCGGCGCTGCTCGGCCGGTCACTGGTCGGTGCCCTCGGCCAGGCCGAGCGGTCGATGACCGGGGTCACCGCCCTCTGGCTGGGGGATTACCGCTTTTAGCCGCTCAGCCGAGAGTGCCGCTGATGTAGATGATCTCGCGCATCGGGTCGTCGTCGCCGAGGACCGTTGCCGTCAGGCCGTGCCGGGCATGCAGATCCACCCGGCCGATGCCGGTCGTCTGCCAGCCCTTGGCCGCCAGATAGTCTGCGGCCGAGTGCCTTTCGCCGTGGTAGACCAGCGACGGCATATCCATGTTCAAGCCGAGCTGCTGGAATCCCGCGGCGGCCTCGCGCGCCTTGTCGGCGTCGAAAGCCTTGAGGCCCGGCACGAATTCGGTGGCCACGGCGCTGCCGGGGGCACTGAGCTCGTGAATGTTGTCGAACAGCTTGTCCTGGGCCTCCGGCGGCAGGTAGATGAGCAGGCCTTCGGCCAACCACGCCGTCGGCCGGCTCGGGTCGAAGCCCGCCGCCCGCAGCGCCGCCGGCCAATCCTCACGCAGATCGATGGGGACGGTCCGGCGTTCGGCCGTCGGCTCGGCGCCGAGGCCGGCCAGGGTCCGGGTCTTGAACTCGATGACCTCGGGCTGGTCGATCTCGTAGACCACCGTGCCCTCGGGCCACGCCAGCCGGTAGGCGCGCGCGTCCAGCCCGGAGGCCAGGATCACCGCCTGCCGGATTTCCGAGGACGCGGCGACCCCCGCCGAATCGCCGCCTACGGCGGCCATGAAGTAGTCGTCGAAAAACCTTGTGCGCACGGCCATTTCGTCGATGTTGGCGCGCGCCCGCGCCGCCGCATCCGGGGCGACGGCGTCGAGGACGGCCAGGTCCAGTTCGCCGTCGACCATCTTGGTGAACGCCTCGATCCCGACGGCACGCACCAGCGGCGCCGCGAACGGATCGTCGATCAAACCGTGTTCGTGGGTGCTGGCGATCGCCCGCCCCGTCGCGACCAGCGTGGCCGTCGCGCCCACGCTCGAGGCCAGGTCCCAGCTGTCTCCGTGTGTCCGGGCCATCGCGGTCAAGCCTTCCGGTTCAGGACTGCGCGGACGTATTTCAGCTGGGTCCAGGCCCGGGACAGTTCGTCGTCCGGGTACTGGAAACCGTTGTCGGCGTGTGCCTCTTCGACCGACCGCGCGGTGACGTCCCAGCCGAGGCTCGTCAGGTAATCGGTGACGTGGTTGCGGTCGCCCTCGTAGATGAGGTCGGCCATCTCGATGTTCGAACCGAGGGCCTTCATCCGGTCGCGCATCTGCTGCATGCGCTCGTCGTCGAACGCGGAGCTCAGATCGCCGACCTGCTCGGTGGCCACGAAGCTGCCGGGCGCCGACAGTGCGGTGATGTTGTCGAACAGCCGGTCCTGGGCCTCCGGTGGCAGGTAGATGAGCAGCCCTTCGGCGATCCACGCGGTGGGCGCCTCGGGGTCGAAACCGTTGTCCCGCAGCGCCTGCATCCAGTCGTCGCGCAGGTCGACGGCGACGGTGCGCCGGGTCGCGGTGGGGGCGGCGCCGAGGCTCGCGAGCGTCGTCGACTTGAACTCAATGACCTCGGGCTGGTCCACCTCGAAGACGACGGTGCCCTCGGGCCACGGCAGCCGGTAGGCGCGCGCGTCCAGACCGGCGGCCAGGATCACGGCCTGCCGTACGCCGGTGGCGGCCGCGTCGAGGAACAGCTGGTCAAACCAGCGGGTGCGGACCGTCATCCCTTCGGCCGCGCGTCGCGGGGTGAAGGCCGGGTTGACGTCGCTCAGGTCGATCTCGCCGTCGAGCGCCTTGGTGAAGAAGTCCAGCCCGACGGCCCGCACCAGCGGCTCGGCGTACGGGTCGTCGATCAGCTGCTCGCGGTGGGCGATGGCACGCTGCCCCGCGACCATGGTCGCGGTGGCCCCGACGCTCGAGGCCAGGTCCCAGGAATCTCCGTCAGTTCGTGTCATGTGGGTCCAACTCCTAGTTCTTGATGGCCGTCACGGACAGTGAATTACGCAGTGCCGCCGTGTCTTCGGTCTCGGCGAGGGGACGGCCGTACTCGGCGAAAACTTCAAGGCGAGGGCGGGCCGTGGTATTCCAGCCACTGGCATCGAGGTGCTCGACCACCGAGGTGCGCTCGCCCTGGTACCAGAGGTCGGTCAGGTTGAGGTCGAGGCCCGCGCCGCGCCACCGCTCGCTCATGGCCGCGCCGCGCTCACGCATGCCGGCGCCGTGGTCGGTGTGGAATTCGGTGGCCAGGCGACTGCCGGGCGCCGACAGCGCGGTGATGTTGTCGAACAGCTTGTCCTGCGCCTCGGGCGGCAGATAGATCAGCAGCCCCTCGGCGATCCAGGCCGTCGGCGCCGCAGGGTCGAACCCGGTGGCGCGCAGCGCGGCCGGCCAGTCCTCGCGCAGGTCGATCGCGACGGTGCGGCGTTCGCACGTCGGTGTGGCGCCGATCTGCGCCATGGTCCCGGTCTTGGCGGCGATCACCTCGGGCTGGTCGATCTCGTAGACGACGGTGCCGGCCGGCCAGTCCAGCCGGTAGGCGCGCGAGTCGAGGCCCGCCGCCAGGATGACGGCCTGCCGGATGCCGGCAGCGGTGGCGGAAGTGAAGAAGTCGTCGAAGAACTTCGTCCGGACCGCCATCAGGTTGGTCATCATGGCGGCGGCCGTCCCGACCTCACCGGTGAGATCGATCTGCCCGTCGAGCAGCTTGATGAAGAACTCGACCCCGACGGCCCGCACCAGCGGGTCGGCGTACGGATCGCGGATGAGCGGCTCCGCTTCCTTCGTCGCCAGGGCGCGGGCGGTCGCCACCATCGTGGCGGTGGCGCCCACGCTCGAGGCCAGATCCCAGGTGTCGCTGTCGGTGCGGGTCATCGGGTTGGTCCTGTCCGTCGGTAGGGATAGATGAGGATCAGCGCACTGCGGTGACGTAGTTGACCTCGCCCATGGAGGGCTGGCCGTTCGGGTCGGCCTCGACGGCCGGCAGGCCGTTGCGGACCAGCAGTTCGTTGGAGGTGACGGCGGTGGTCTGCCAGCCGTGACCCTGCAGGTAGGTGTCCACGTCGGCGCGGTCGCCGAGGTAGACCAGATCGCTGAAGTCGAGATCGAAGCCTTGATCGCGCCAGTGCTCCGATGCGGCCTTCATGCGCTCGCGCACGGCGTCCTCGTCGAGGTCCGGCGTGGCCGGCACGCCTTCGGCGCCCATGCGGCTACCGGGAGCGGACAGTTCGGAAATCTGGTCGAGCAACCGGTCCTGCGCTTCGGGCGGCAGGTAGCCGAACAGTCCCTCGGCGATCCACGCGGTGGGCTTGGTGGGGTCCAGACCGGCGGCGCGCAGTGCGGCCGGCCAGTCCTCGCGCAGGTCGATCGCCACCGTGCGCCGTTCGGTGGTCGGTGCCGCGTCCAGATCCGACAGGGTCTTGGACTTGAACTCGATGACGTCGGGCTGGTCGATCTCGTAGACGACGGTGCCCGCCGGCCACACCAGGCGGTAGGCGCGCGAGTCGAGGCCCGCCGCCAGGATGACGGCCTGCCGGATACCGGCCTTGCCGGCGTCCCGGAAGAAGTCGTCGAAGAATCGGGTGCGCGCCGCCATGCCGTTGGTCAGCTGCGCCATGGTCGGGCCGTAGCCGGCGCTGGACTGGTCGGGATCGGCGGCGCCGTCGACCAGCTTGGTGAAGAACTCGACCCCGACGGCGCGGACCAGGGGAGCGGCGAACGGGTCGTCGATGATCGGGTCTTCGGAATTGGTGGCGAGAGCGCGGGCCGCGGCGACCAGAGTCGCGGTCGCTCCTACGCTCGATGCCAGGTCCCACGTGTCGTTGTCAGTGCGTGCCATCGCGTCGTTCCTGTCGTCGGTCACCCGGTGAACGGGTCGGTAGTTAGCTCATGTAACAACCTGTCGGCGACTGTACGCGCCGTTCCTGAACGCGGCAGAAATGCCGGGTGGCGGCACGTTTCGAGGTGTCCGGGCTGGGTAGGAAGGGTCCGGCGCCGAGCGGATGCAGGTCGCGGGGACCGCAACTGTTATTCTCGGAGACTGATTTGACGGCGCGTCCAGGCAGGTCGGGTACCTGCTGTGGTCGCGCACGGAATTAACCAAACGCTGGACCTGACCAGCCCCATCAGCACGCCGCGGCCCGAGCTCGGCTGCGCAGGAGGAAGAGTGCTTTCGGCTTTTATCTCGTCCCTGCGGACGGCCGATCTGCGACGCAAGATCCTCTTCACGCTGGGTGTAGTCGTCCTGTATCGGGCCGGTGCCGCGTTGCCGTCCCCCGGGGTGAACTACCCGAACGTGCAGAAGTGCATCGAGCAGGTCAGCGGCGGTGACGCTGCGCAGGTCTACTCGCTGATCAACCTGTTCTCCGGCGGTGCGCTGCTGCACCTGTCGGTGCTGGCGGTCGGCGTGATGCCCTACATCACCGCGAGCATCATCGTGCAGCTGCTGGTCGTGGTCATCCCGCGCTTCGAGCAGCTGCAGAAGGAAGGCCAGGCCGGTCAGGCCAAGATGACGCAGTACACGCGTTATCTCGCGATCGCGCTGGCAGTTCTGCAGGGCACCTCGATCGTCGCGATGGCCGCCAGCGGCAACCTGCTGCAGGGCTGCACCCTGAACATCATCCAGGACCAGAGCATCTTCACCCTCGTCGTGATCGTGCTGGTCATGACCGCGGGCGCCGCCCTGGTCATGTGGATGGGCGAGCTCGTCACCGAGCGCGGCATCGGTAACGGCATGTCGCTGATGATCTTCGCCGGCATCGCCGCCCGCATCCCGTCCGAAGGCCAGTCCATCCTGGAGAGCCGCGGTGGCGTCGTCTTCGCCTCCGTCGTGGCCGCGACGCTGATCATCATCGTCGGTGTCGTCTTCGTCGAGCAGGGCCAGCGCCGTATCCCGGTGCAGTACGCCAAGCGCATGGTGGGCCGCCGCATGTACGGCGGTACCTCGACCTACCTGCCGCTGAAGGTCAACCAGGCCGGCGTCATCCCCGTCATCTTCGCGTCGTCGCTGATCTACATTCCGCACCTGATCACCCAGCTGGTCACCGCCGGCGACCCGAACGCGTCCAACGGCTGGTGGTCCAAGGCGATCGCCAAGTACCTGACCAACCCGGCCGACCCGGTCTACATCGCGATCTACTTCGGCCTGATCATCTTCTTCACGTACTTCTACGTGTCCATCACGTTCAACCCCGATGAGCGGGCGGACGAGATGAAGAAGTTCGGTGGCTTCATCCCCGGCATCCGGCCGGGCAAGCCGACGGCGGATTACCTGCGGTACGTCCTCAGCCGGATCACCCTGCCTGGCTCGATCTACCTGGGCATCATCGCCGTGCTGCCCAATCTGTTCCTCGAGATCGGCAACTCCGGTAGCGTGCAGAACTTGCCGTTCGGCGGTACGGCCGTGCTGATCATGATCGGTGTGGGTCTGGACACGGTGAAGCAAATCGAGAGCCAGCTCATGCAGCGCAACTACGAAGGGTTCCTCAAATGAGAATGGTTCTGCTGGGACCGCCGGGAGCAGGCAAGGGCACTCAGGCCGAGAAGCTGGCCGAGAAGTTCGGCATCCCGCAGATCTCCACGGGTGATCTGTTTCGTAGCAACATCAGCAAGGGCACCCCGCTCGGTGTCGAGGCCAAGAAGTACCTCGACGCGGGCGACCTGGTCCCGGCCGAGCTGACCAACGCGCTGGTCGACGACCGTCTCGACGCCGACGACACCGCCGCCGGGTTCATCCTCGACGGCTTCCCCCGCTCGGTCGAGCAGGCTGTCGCGCTGCGCGACATGCTGGCCAAGCGCAACCTGAAGCTGGACGCCGTGCTGGAGTTCCGCGTGTCGGAGTCCGAGCTGCTGACCCGGCTGAAAAGCCGTGGCCGCGCGGACGACACCGAAGAGGTCATCCTCAACCGGATGAAGGTGTACCGGGACGAGACCGCCCCGCTGCTGGACTACTACCGGGACGAGCTCGTGTCGGTCGACGCCGTCGGCAGCCTGGATGAGGTTTTCGCCCGCGCCCTGCAGGCGCTCGGCAGCTGAAGCCGCCGACCGGCCGAAGTAGTCATCGATGATTGGTCTACCCCGACGCGGCCGCAAGGTCGTCCCGCAGCGGACTCCCGGTGAATTGGACGCCATGGCGGCTGCCGGCTCGCTGGTGGCGGCGGCGCTGAAGGCGGTCCGTGAAGCGGCCGCGCCTGGGATGTCCACTCTCGAGCTGGACCAGATCGCCGAGTCCGTCATCCGCGAGGGTGGCGGTATCCCGTCGTTCCTGGGTTACCACGGCTTCCCGGCGACCATCTGCGCGTCGGTCAACGACCGCGTGGTGCATGGCATTCCGACCGCCGACGAGGTGCTCGCCAGCGGTGACCTGGTCTCGATCGACTGCGGCGCCATCCTGGACGACTGGCACGGCGACTCGGCCGTGACGTTCGGTGTCGGCCCGCTGATCGACGCCGACCAGAAGCTGTCCGACGCCACCCGTGAGTCCATGGAGGCCGGCATCGCCGCCATGGTCCCCGGTAACCGGCTGACCGACGTCTCGCATGCCATCGAGCGGGGGACCCACGCGGCGTCCGCCCGCTACGACCGCAAGTTCGGCATCGTCGCCGGCTACGGCGGCCACGGTATCGGGCAAGAGATGCACATGGACCCGTTCCTGCCCAATGAGGGATCGCCAGGTCGGGGTCCGTTCCTCGAGCCTGGTTCGGTGCTGGCAATCGAGCCGATGCTGACGCTGGGCACGTCGAAGACGGTCATTCTCGAAGACGAGTGGACGGTGGTTACCAAGGACGGCTCTCGTGCCGCACACTGGGAGCACACCGTTGCTGTCACCGAGGACGGACCCCGAATCTTGACGCTGCTTCGCGACTGATCAGGTGAACCGGATCGCCCCTGATCTCGTGTCAATGACGGAGGTTGGTGCATGAGCGATCCGGAGGCCGCCATGATGCGGGTGCTTTACGACGAGCACGCAGGCGCCCTTTGGCGCTATGCCCTGCGTCTGACACAGGACTCGGCGCGTGCCGAGGACGTGGTGCAGGAGACGTTGCTGCGGGCGTGGCGCCACCCCGATGTCGTATCCGACGCCAACCAGTCCCCGCGGGCCTGGCTCTACGCCGTCGCCCGCAACCTCATCATCGATGAGCAGCGCAGCGCCCGGCGCCGGCACGAAACGACGTCGTCAGAGGTGGTGGAGGCCGAGGACCGGACGGACCCGGCCGCCACCGACGAGGTGGATACCGCCCTGGATCGGATGTTGCTCGGGGGTGCCCTGAGTCAGCTCTCCGTCGACCATCGCGCAGTGATCGAGCGCGCGTACTACCGGCAGTTGAGCGTCGCCCAGATCGCGGCGGAGCTTCAGATCGCCGAGGGCACAGTGAAATCGAGGCTGCATTATGCGGTCCGGGCGCTGCGCCTGAATCTGCAGGAAATGGGGGTGACCCGGTGAGCATTCACATTGTCGAACCTCTCGGACCCTTCGATGGCGACCGGTACGCAACCTGGGACGCCGCCTACGTGCTGGGCTCGCTGTCCAGCGCCGAACGCCGTGAGTACGAAGCGCACCTACAGACCTGCTCCCGGTGCCGCGACGCGGTCGGTGAGCTCAGCGGTATGCCGGCCCTGTTGGGTCTACTGGATTTGGCCGACGTGCAGGAGATCGGCGCCGAGCAGCCCGAGCCGCCGTTGCGGCCCGAGGTGCTCGACTCGGTACTGGCCAAGGTGCGCTGGCGCCGGCGCCGGACCCGCTGGGTGACGACGGCGGTGGCCGGCCTGGCCGCGGCGGTACTGGCAGTCGGTGCGGTGGCCGTCGTCCGGCCCGAGTTCTTCGGTGGGGGCCAGAGCCAGGAGCAGGTCGCGCAGTTGCCCATGCAGCACGTGGCACCCACACCGTTCAACGCCACCATCGCGCTGAGCAGCTTCGGCTGGGGCACGCGGATCGACATGGCCTGCAGCTACGGCGACTGGTCCAGCGGACCGGCCGCGCCACCGACCAACCTGGGTATGGTGGTGGTGGGCCGCGATGGCAGCCGTAACCAGATCGCCACATGGTTCGGCATGTCCGGTGCCACCGCGTTGCCGAGTGGTAACACGCCGATGCAGGTTTCGGAAATTGCTGCGGTACAACTGGTTTCCGCCGACAACGGCAAGGTTTTACTGGAGCGCAATCTCTAAAAATTTCCACTGGCGTTGAACCATTCGCCCATCCGCCTCGTGTCTGTGGTTAGACGAGCGGAAGCAGGTGGCAGATGGTCAGCAGGCATCGGGTGGTGGACCACATCATCACGCAACTTGCGGCGTCGGGTGTCGAGTATTTCTTCGGCGTCGACGGGGCCAACATCGAGGACCTGTTCGACGCGGCGTTCCTCGCCGACGACGTCACCGCGATCCTGGCCAAGCATGAGTTCTCCGCGGCCACCATGGCCGACGGCTACAGCCGCGCGGTGTCCCGGATCGGGGTGGTGGCCGCGACGTCGGGCGGCGGATCGCTGAATCTTGTTGCGGGACTAGGTGAATCACTGGCCAGCCGAGTGCCGGTGCTGGCTCTGGTGGGGCAGGCGCCGACCGGCATGGACGGCCGCGGCAGCTTCCAGGACACCAGTGGCCGGTCCGGATCGCTGGACGCGGTGGCGTTGTTCTCGGCGGTGTCGGTGTACTGCCGTCGCGTGACGGAGCCGGAGGACATCGTGCCGGCGCTGGCGGAGGCGCTGACCGCGGCGGCCGGTGGCGGCCCGGCGGTACTGCTGCTGCCGAAGGACGTCCAGCAGGCGATGATCGATGTGGTCAATCCGGTTGCTGCTGTGCAGGATTCGTTGCTGGCAGACCCGGGTCCCATCGCCGAGGTGCTGCGCCGGGCGCTGGGGCCGGTCACGATCATCGCCGGCGAGCAGGTGGCCCGCGACGACGCCCGCCGTGAGCTCGAGGAATTGCGCTCGGTGCTGCGGGCCTGGGTCGCCACGGTGCCTGACGGCAAGGACGTCAGCGGCTCACCCGGGCTGGGGCAGTCGTCATGGCTGGGCGTCACCGGCGTGATGGGCCATCCGCGGGTCGTCGACGCGATCTCCCGCAGCGCGGTGTGTCTGGTGATCGGGACGCGCCTGGCGGTGACGGCGCGCGCCGGCCTCGACAGCGCGCTGGCCGGGGTGCAGACGGTCTCGCTCGGCGCGGAAGGTCCGTATGTGCCGAGCACACACGTGAATTCGACCAACCTGCGGGCATCGCTGACGGCGCTGACCCGATCGTTGACCGGAGCCGGCCGGCCCCACGGGCTACGGGTCCTCGACCCGCTGCCGCACACCGAACTTCAGCCGCCGCCGCACGACGGCCCCGGCATCCGGTACCGCGACACCGTCGCCCTGCTCGACGAACTGCTGCCCGACGGCGCCGACATCGTCGTCGACGCCGGCAACACCGGTGCCTCGACGGTGCACGGGCTGCCGGTGCGCCGGTCCGGCCGCTTCGTGGTGGCGCTCGGGATGGGCGGCATGGGATACAGCTTCGGCGCCGGCATCGGCATGTGCTTCGCGCGGGCGAAAACCGCTGGGCCGCAATACCGGACCGTGGTGGTGGCCGGCGACGGCTCGTTCTTCATGCACGGCATGGAGCTGCACACGGCGTTGGAGTACCGGCTCCCGATCACCTTCGTGTTGTTCAACAACAACGCCCACGCCATGTGCGTCACCCGCGAACAGTTGTTCTACGGCGACCGCTACAGCTACAACCGCTTCACCCCGGCCCGGCTGGGCGCCGGCCTGGCCGCGATGTTCCCCGGCCTGCACGCGACGGACGTCACCGAGCTGCCGCAGCTGGCCGGCGCGCTGAGCGAAGCGCTCAGCCGGCACGGGCCATCGGTCGTCAGCGTCGAATGCTCCGCCGACGAAATCCCCACGTTCGCACCATTTCTCGATACCGCCACACAACAGACGCAGAAAGAGAGCTCCCAGCATGTCGCTGCCCGCGCTTGAAGACATCGCCCTACCCATCGACGGCGTGACCCGCATCGAGAACGCGCCGCGGGAAAAGGCCACGCCCATCATCATGGAGATGATGCGGTCGGTATACCCGCACGACGTCGTCTTCGGTGGCTACTGCACCGTCAACGACTACATCGACTGCCCGCCGGAGGAACTGTTCGAGTACCTGGCGGACACCCGCAGCCTCGAGGAGTGGACCTACAGTCTGCGCGGATTCACCGAGACCGAGGAACCGGGCCTCTGGCTGGCCTACGACCGGCTGGGCTCGGAGACCGAAATCTACACGCGCACAGTGGCGAACCGCGAGGCGATGACCGTCGACTACCACTGTGCCTGGGACCAGGGCCGGCACCTCTGGATGATCTACCTGATGCGCGTCGTCGACGCCCAGGTCGTGCTCAACAAGCCGGGTTCGGTGGTGCTGTGGACCAACTGCCACCACCCGTTCTACGACAACAACCCCTACCCGGAGACCGCGCCCGCACAGCGACCCGTGTGGGTCGGGGACTTCTGGGACATGTTCGGGGCGGGCCACCGCCTGGAACTGGACAACCTCAAGGCGATTGCCGAATACCGGCACCGCAACGGTCTGCCGATCACCCCGGCCTGGATGAAGTGAGTCACGCATGAGCCAACCAGTTGTGAGCCTGCTCGACGTTTCGACCTATCTTCCGGGCGAGCCGATCAGCGCCGACTACTACGCGCAGTTCGCCGATTCCGACGACCTGCGGGACAACCTGATGTTCCGGGCGCCGAAGTTCCGCCACCACGTGGCACCCGACGAGACGGCCATCGACATGGTCGAGCGGGCGGCGGCGGGCCTCGTCGACCGGCACGGCGCTGACACCCTCGCCGACGTCGACATCCTGATCACCCACACCCAGTTGCCCGACATGCCGTTCTACGGCGGCGGTGGCGGTATGGCCAATCGGCTTGGCATGAAGCCGAACTGGGTGATCGACCTGCACAACGGCGGGTGCGCGGCCTTCATCCTGGGCCTCAAGCTGGCCAAGCAGTTGATCGCCTCCGGGGAGGGGCGTACCGCGTTGGTGGCGGTGGCGCAGAACGCGGCGGGCCAGGTCTTCGACCAGGTCACCATTCGACCCAAGGCGCAGGCGTCGGTACCCGGTGATGGTGCCGCGGTGGGACTCGTTGCAGCCTCTGATGTTTCGCCGATTCTCGACGTGGAATGCCGCACCTACGGCGAATACGCCGGTGACATGACGATGTCGGTCGACCCGCCGCGCAAATGGTGGCAGGCCGGGCCCGGCGAGGGCTGCATCGGCTTCACCGAGAGCAAGATCACCAAAGTGCTGGCCCGGGGCAACCGTCAGGTGCCCGAGGTGGCGTACGCGGTGTGCGACCGGATCGGGCTGGCGCCCAAGGACATCGGCCTGCTGGTCACCAATCAGCCGAACCGCGTGTTCCTGCGGAACTGGCGCGAGGCCCTGGAACTGCCCGAGTCGAAGCACCGCGACACGTTCGACGAGTGCGGCAACCTGTTCGCCGCCGGCGTGCCCGTCAACCTGGACCGGGCGATCACCGACGGACAGGTCGGCGAGGGTGACGTCGTGATGATGGCGGCCTTCGCGCACGCCGGTGACTTCGCCGGTGCGGCCGCCGTGCGCTGGGGCGGACAGCGATGACGCCCACGTGCGCGTTGGCCGATGCGGTCGGTTCGCTACCCGCCGCGGACGACCCGCTGGCGTTGGCGCTCAACGAGAATCCGTTCCCGCCACTGCCTGCGGTGCGGGCCGCGCTCACCGCGTCGATCGGTGTGGTGAACCGGTATCCGGAGTTCCTGCCGCAGCGGCTGCGGTCGCTGATCGCCGGACACGTCGGCGTCGCCGATGACCAGGTGCTCGTCGGTGCGGGCGCCACGGGCGTCATCCTGCAGGTGCTGCAGGCCGTCACGCACCCCGGCGATGTGCTGGTGACGGCGTCACCGACCTTCGACGGCTACCCGATCTTCGCGCAGATGGCGCGACTGCGGTCGGTGACCGTGCCGCTGGACCGGCACGGTCACCATGACCTCGACGCCATGGCGGCGGCCGCGGCGCGGGCCCGCGTGGTGGTGATCTGCCGTCCGCACAACCCGACCGGGACGGTCGAGTCGGCCGCCGACCTGTACCGGTTCCTGGACCGGGTGCCGTCGGGCACCGTCGTCCTGCTGGACGAGGCGTACGTCGAATTCCTGGCCCCCGAGCAGTGCCTGGACATCCCGTCGCTCGTGGTGCGGTATCCCAATCTGGTTGTGGTGCGCACCTTTTCGAAGGCCTACGGACTGGCCGGCCTGCGCATCGGCTACGGCGTGTGTGCGCCGTCGCTCGCCCGCGACCTGTGGGGTATGCAGCTGCCGTTCGGGATCGGGATCACCGGCCTGGTGGCCGTCGCCGCCTCCTACGATGCGGAAGATCAACTGCGGCAACGTATCCGGATGATCGCCTCGGAAGGGGCATTCCTGCGGGCGCGGTTGCGGTCGATGGGTGTCTACTGCACCGACAGTCACGCCAACTTCGTCTATCTGCCGAGTGGGGCCCGGGCCTGGAAGTTCGGCGACGACGGCCCGCGGGTGCGCAGCTACGCCGACGGCGGCGTCCGGATCACCGTCGGGGACCGCAGGTCGTCACGCGCGGTGCTGGCCGCCATCCGGAACGCGGTGGATGGGACGGACGTCGGGGCCTGACCACGTCGGCTCGGCGGCCCCGGTGCGGTATGAATGAGCGGTGAGCAGCAGTGACCCCATCGCCCGGGCCCGGGCCAACTGGGAGCGGGCCGGCTGGGGCGACGTCGCCGACGGCATGGTCGCGGTGACATCGGTGATGCGGGCCCACCAGATTCTGCTGGCGCGCGTGGAGACTGCGCTGCGGCCCTATGACCTGAGCTTTTCCCGCTACGAACTGCTGCGGCTGCTGGCGTTCAGCGGTAGTGGCGCGCTGCCGATCACCAAGGCGTCCGACCGGCTGCAGGTGCACGTCACGAGCGTCACCCATGCCATCCGGCGGCTCGAGGCCGACGGTCTCGTCGAGCGGGTGCCGCACCCCACCGACGGGCGCACGACCCTGGTGCGGCTGACCGAGGTGGGCCGCTCGACGGTCGAGGACGCCACGGTGACCCTCAACAAGGAGGTGTTCGCCGACGTCGGGATGTCCGACGAGCAGTCCGCGGCGCTGGTCGATGCAATCGAGACCCTGCGCCGCACCGCCGGCGACTTCTGACCGGCTCAGCGCCGCAGCGGATTCCGCGATTCGATCAGGGGCCGCAGCGATTCGGCGAACATCGGTTTGGCGAAGTAGTAGCCCTGGCCGATATCGCACCCGTACGCCGAGAGCTGCTCGGCGGTCGCGGCGTCTTCGACTCCTTCGGCGACGCTCGCGATGTTCAGGGCGTGGGTGAGGTTGATCACCGATCGAACGATGGCGGCGGCGCGGGGATTGTGCGTCATCGGCAGCACGAACTCCCGGTCGAGTTTGAGTTCATCGACCGGCAGGTCGCGCAGGTAACTCATGGTCGAGTAGCCGGACCCGAAGTCGTCGATCGACACCCGCAGTCCCGACTTCCGGAGCCGATCGATCACCACCTCCGTCCGGCTCATGTTCGACAGCAGCATCTGCTCGGTGATCTCGACAGTGAGGGCGCTCGGCGGCAGTGAGTGCTCGGCGAGGATGGTCCCTATGCGATCGGCCAGATCGACGTCGGTCAGCGACTGCGCGAAGAGGTTGATGGCGACCGGCACATTGCGATATCCCGTCCCGAACCAGGTCGAGGCGTCCAGGACCGCTTGCTTGAGCACCGTGTCGGTAACCGAGCCGATCAGGCCGTTACGCCGGATCAACGGCAGAAACTCGGACGGGGTCAGCAGGCCGAGCTCGGGATGGGGCCAGCGGAGCAACGCCTCCACACCGACGATTTCGCCGGTGGCCAGCAGCACTTTGGGCTGATACACCAACTTCAACTCGGAGTCGCCGATGGCACGGCGCAGTTGCCCGAGCAGTTGCACACCGGCTTGGGCGGGCGGCTGGATCCGACCGCTGTCGCTCCACCGCTGCGGCAGGTCCAGCCGCGAGACCTGGCGCATGTCCGCGGAGAAGGTCTGTACGCCGCCGATGCCGGTCCGCTTGGCGGCGTACAGCGCGATGTCGGCCTGCTGCATCAGATCGTCAGCGGTGACGTCTGGTTCGTCGGCGGGGGTGATCGCCAACCCGACACTCGGGTGGATGAAGACCTTCTCGCTGTTGAGCGAGAACGGTGCGTCGAAGGCCTCGATGATCCGCTCGGCGATGGTGGTTGCCGCATTCGGTGCCGACCGGATGAGAACGGCGAATTCGTCGCCGCCGAGCCGGGCCACGGTGTGCTCGGCCGGCACCGTGTTCTTGAGCCGACTCGCGACGTCGATCAACAGCTCGTCGCCGCTCGGGTGCCCGAGGTTGTCGTTCACCATCTTGAAGTCGTCGAGGTCGAGTGCGAGCACGGCGATGGGAACCCGGTCGTCTCCACGTGACCGGATGGCCGCATCGAGGTGGTCGTTGAACATCAGCCGGTTGCCCAGCCCCGTCAACGGATCGCGCCGGGTCTGGTCGGCGAGGTCGAACAACAGCCGCCGATTCTGGATCAGCACGATCAGCTGCCGGACCAGTGCCGTCATCACGAGTACCGACGCGGCGATCAGTACCGGCTTGTCGTTGGTCACCGGCCAGAGGTCGATGAGCCCGACGACCACTGCGGCCACCATCGGCGAATAGGGGAGCCAGAGCAATGGATCGGCCAGGGCCTGCCGTTTCCGCCCCGTCGCCGACGGCGGTTTGCGCGCATCGATCAGCCCGCCGGCACTGAACAACACCAAGCCCGCGGCCCAGCCGACGACAGCCACCGGACTGGTCGAATTCGATTGGGCCAGAACGTATATCCAGATGCTATCGGCCACTGCGACGATGATCAGCCCCGTGCACACCAGGACGATGGCCTGGCGTTTGCCCGGTACCGTCGAACTGACCGTCAACACCGCCAGCGTGATCATGACGACGTCCGAGATCGGGAACGCGACCGACACCGCGGTCGCCAGCCAGCTGGAATGCGTGGATGCGAACAGCTCCTCCAGGATCAGCACCCAGCACACGAGGAACAGCGCGGAGGCGATGATGACGCCGTCCAGCACGGGGCGCAGTGCCGACATGCGGTCGGGCCGAACCTTCCCGGCGGACGCGACCACCACAGAGCAGGGCAGCAGCAGGAACGCGGCATCGGCCACCGACGGAAACGCGGGCGGCGAACCGAGCACGGCGTGGTGATAGAGCAGGATCAGGTTGCCGGCGACCCAGCCCGCCATCCCGATCGCGAGTGCCAGCCAGGCGCGCTGTCGCCGGCCTCGGTTGGCCCGGTAGGCGGCCACCGCGGCGAGGCAGGCAAGGCTGCTGAAGACCGTCAGCCCGATGTCGTTGGTGAGACGTGCCGCCAACGTGCCATGGTCACCGAAGATCACCAGATAGGCGAATGCAGCGAAGATGACTGCAGCAGCACCGATGACCGCATTTGTGTTGCCTGTGCGCACCTACACTCCCATGTCAACCACGATGGTTCGGTATTCCTCGGGCATTGTCAAAATTTGCCAAATCAGCCGCGAGATACATGACGGATGATTTCTAGCAACGTCAGGCCGTTGTCATCAAGTCGTCGATGGCAGCGGGATGGTGGCGGTGACGATGGTGCCCGAGCCGGGCCGGGACCGGATATTCAGCCGGCCGCCGACGATCTCGGCGCGCTCGGCCATCGACAACAACCCGTAGCCACCCGTCTCGTCGGCGCCCAGCGGGCGCTCGAACGTGTCGAAACCGATCCCGTTGTCGATGATCTCGAGCCGGGCGTGCTCATCGTCGGCCGCGAACTTCAGCAGCGCGTTGCTGGCGTGTGCATGCTTCACGACGTTCTGCAGGCACTCCTGCGCGATGCGGTACAGCGCCAGCTCGATGTGGTCGGGCAAGCGGACGTCGGTCAGCTCCACGTCGACGTCGAGCTGACCGATGGAGCGCGCGAGGCTGGCCAGCCCGCCGGCCAGCCCCAGATCGTCGAGGACCGGCGGGCGCAGGTTCCCGATGGCGGCGCGGGCCTCGCCGAGCGTCAGGTCCACCAGCTCCCGGGCCAGCGTCAGCTGCTCGGCCGCGACGGCGGTGTCGGTCCCGACCGCCCGGCTCGCCGCGTCGAGCCGGTACGACAGCGTCACCAGCCGCTGCGAGATACCGTCGTGGATATCGCCGGCCAGCCGGCGGCGCTCGATCTCCTGGGCCTCGATGACCTGCTCGACGAAGTTCTCATGGGCACGTTCGCGGGCGACGAGCTGGCGGTGCAACCGGGCCTGGTGCATGGCCCCGGCGATCAGCCGGCCGATGACCAGCAGCAGCTCCACGTCGCGGGCGGTGAATTCCCGGCGCTCGACGGTGTGCACGTTGAGCACGCCGACCAGTCCGCCCGGGTCGGTCTCCATCGGCACCGACACCATGGACGCGAAGTCACTGCCGCGCAGCGATTCGAACGGCCGGTAGCGCGGATCGGATTCCTTGTCGTGGCGGATCACGACGGGCTCGCGATTGCTGGCCACCCACCCGGAGACGCCCTCGCCCAGCGGCAGCCGGATTTTGCCGACCTCCTGGTCGAACGGCGGGGTGGCGCCCGTCAATGTCAGCGATCGCTCGGTGTCGTCGAGAACGTGGACGAAGCAGACGTCGGTACCGGTGGCCGCCGTGATCATCCGGGCGGCCGCCGCGGCCAGCGGCTCGACGCCCGGACCACTCGAGGCGGCCTGGATCAGCTCGCGCAGCAGGGCCAGTTCGCGGTCGGCGGTCAGCACCTCATTGCGCGGTGTCATCGGTAGATGCCCTCCCGCAGCGCGGTGGCCACCGCGCCGGCACGGTCGCTGACGTCGAGCTTGCGGTAGATGGACCGAAGGTGGCTCTTGACGGTCTCTTCACCGATCACCAGCCGGGTCGCGATGCCGCGGTTGGAGAGGCCGTCGACCACGAACGACAGGATTTCGCTCTCGCGCTGGGTGAGGCCCTGCCGGGCGCCGGGCCAGAACTCGTCGCGCTGCATGCGGGCGGCGGTGTCGGCGGCCCGGGCGGCCATGCTCGGGTCGATCGCGGTGGCCCCGCCGTGCACCAGCTCGAGCTGACGGACCAGGTCGTCGCTGCTGATGCTCTTGAGCAGGTAGCCCGACGCCCCGACCCGCAGTGCCTGGTACAGGTACTGCTCGTCGTCGTACACCGACAGCATGACCACTTTGCGGCCCGGATCGCGTTCCCGCAGCTCGCGGCACAGGTCCAGGCCGCTGGCGCCCTGCATCCGGACGTCGCACAGGACGATGTCGGGCTGCAGCTCGTCGACGACGGCCGCGGCGCGTTCGGCCCCGACGGCCTGGCCCACCACCCGCACCCGGTCGCTGAACGCGGCCAGCATGGCCTTGAGTCCTTCGATGACCATTTCGTGGTCGTCGACCAGGATCAGCCGCACCGGCGCAGCCGCGTCGGGCTGGGGCTCTGCGGTCATGCGCGATCCGCCTCCGGCTTCTCGCTGGTGCTCATGGCATCACCTTAGAGCGGCGGTTCCGCGCTGGTCGGGAGACCGGCTGTGGACCACCGGAGAAATTCCTCGCCGAATCTCGCCCGTCCAATCCCCCGTTGGGGGGAGGCCCCGCACATGTGACGTGGGACACCCTTGTACCCATGTCGGTGAGTTGTATGGAGCGCACGTTCTGGTGGGATGTGGCGCGCCCGGCCCATGCCGTGATCGACCCGCTGCGCGCGGTGATCTTCGACCTGGACGGTGCGCTGGCCGATGTCGAGCGCGACGGGCACCGCGTGGCATTCAACGCCGCCTTCGCCGAACACGGGCTCGATATCTCCTGGTCGGTGGCCGAGTACGGCCGGCTGGTCCGCATCGCCGACGAACAGCGGCGCGTCGCCTCGGCGCTGCGCCGGCGCGGATACGGGCGGGTCAGCAACGAGATCGCGGCCCACGTGTACCGCACCAAGACCGACCTGTTCGAGGCGTCGGTCCTCGATGGTGACGTGAGCCCGCGCGACGGCCTCGCCGACCTGGCGGCCGGATTGTTCGGCGCCGGGGTGGCGGTGGCTGTGGTCAGCACCGGGAGCCGGTCCTGGGTGGAGCCGCTGGTCCGTCAGCTGCTGGGTGACGGCATCGCCGAGACCATCGTGACGCCCGACGATCTGCCGCGTCCGACCCGGGAGCCGGATCTGCACGGCCACGCCCTGTGGGAGTTGGGGCTGGGACCCGAGAGTGCACTGGCGGTCGCGGGCGGTGTCCGCGGTTTCCGGGCGGCACGGGCCGCCAAGCTGGCGACGCTGGTGGTCACCACCGGCTACTCGGCCGGCCACGAATTCCCCGGGGCGGTCCAGGTGCGCGCCGAGTACGACGGCCTGCTGGCCGCCGGGTGCGAGCGCCTACACAAGAACTGGTGGTCAGCCCAGGGCTGACCACCAGTTCTTCACAACTTTTCACTTGTCGAGGCGGGGCGCCGAGCCCCGCCTCTTTCAGCGGCTCAGAACCACGGAAGGCTGACCTTCGGCAGGCCGATCTTCGGGAAAATCCGCGGGTGCGGCGGGAAGCCGATCTGCGGGTGCGGGATGTCCGACATGTCGGGCAGGCCGACCTTCGGGGCCTTCGGCAGACCGATCTCCGGGTGGGGCAGGTCTTCGGGCTTGGGCAGCTTGGGCGTGCCGAGCTTGGTGAAGTCCGGCATCTCCGGCAGGCCGGCGGACGGGAGCTTCGGCAGACCGATGCCGGGCAGCTTCGGTGCGGCGAGCGCGCCGAGCGAGCCGATGGCCGGTGCGCCGATGGCCGGCAGGCCGCCGAGGCTCGGGGCAGCCACCGCCGGAGCCGCCATGGCGGGAACCGACAGGGCCGGAGCAGCGGCCGCAGAGGAGACCTTGGCGATGTCGCCGACGGTGGACAGGGTGCCGAAGGTGGCGGCAGTCGCAGCCGGAGCTGCGGCAGCGGCGACCGGGGCGCCCAGCGTCGCGGTCGCAGGCACGGCGGAGAGGCTGGTGATCTGGCCGAGTGCGAGGCCGCCCAGTGCCGTCACCAGACCGCCGAGACCGGCGTCGAGCACCAGGCTGGGCAGGCTCAGGCCGGGCAGGCCGAGGGACAGCGGCACGGCGACGGTGGCCTCCGGCGGCTGCATGCTCGACAGGTTGATCGGCGGGAAGCCACCCAGGCTCCAGTCGTCACCCCACTCGAGGCCGTTGTCGTTGTTGCGGGCCGTCTTGCCGGTGTGGCCGGCGGTCGAGCTCGAGGTCGAGTTGGAGACGGTCTTGCTGCTGGCCGTACCGAGGTCACTCGACGGCGTCGTGGCCGACTCGTTGTTCTTGCTGGCCTGCTGCGTCTGCGTCGGCTGAGCCGGGTCGGTGCCCGGGTTGCTCGGGCTCGACGGGCCGGGCGATGCGAAGGCGACGCCCGCCCCGAAAAACGCCACAGCAATCGCGGTAGCCGAGGCGGTGGCCCCCTTGGCGGAATATTTGAAAGTCATGCGGCGCGAATCCTCCCTGTGCGACCCACGCATCCTATGCCCTAATGCGCGCGATGTCACAGTTAACTAACGAATACCACTGTGACGTGCGGTGATGGTGATGCGACATCATTGACGCAGCCGGTTGATTACCGCGCTGAAGTCGAGATCGGGATGCTCGGCGGCAAACTTTGCGTAGATGTCCGCGGCGTGGCTACCGAGGGGTGCCGACGACCCCGTCGAGCGCACCGCAGCCATCGCCAGACCGAGGTCCTTATTCATCAGGGCGGTGGCGAAACCGGGCTGGAATCCGTTGTTGGCCGGGGAGCTGGGGACCGGTCCGGGGACGGGACAGTTCACCTGCACCGCCCAGCAGTTGCCGGTCGCACCGGTGATCACGTCGAACAGCGACTGCTTGTCCAGGCCGAGGTGCTCGGCGAGCACGAACGCCTCACCGATCGCGATCTGCTGGACGGCGAGCACCATGTTGTTGCACACCTTGGCGGCCTGGCCGGCCCCCGAGTCGCCGCAGTGGATGATCTTGCCGGCCATCGGCTCGAGCACCGCGCGTCCGCGTTCGAAGGCCTCGGCCTCGCCGCCGACCATGAACGCCAGCGTGCCGGCCGTCGCGCCTTTCACGCCGCCCGACACCGGCGCGTCCAGTTGGGCGAAGCCGTGCTCGCCGGCCAGACGGTGCACCTCGCGGGCGTCGTCGACCGAGATGGTGGACGAATCGATGAACAGCGTGCCGGGTGCCGCGGCCGGCAGGACGTCGGCGTAGCAGCGCTTCACCAGATCGCCGTTGGGCAGCATGGTGATCACGACGTCGGCGCCGGCCACTGCCTCGGGGCCGCTGTCGAAGGTCGTCGCGCCGTGCTCCCGTGCGGCCTGCGCGGCGGCCGGGACCGGGTCGAAGCCGTGCACGGTGTGCCCGGCCGCGATGAGGTTGGCCGCCATCGGGCCACCCATGTGGCCCAGCCCGAGGAATGCGATCGTCGCCATCAGTGTGTCCTCCCTAGAGTTCTCGGCGATTTGTGCACGATTTCCCGCGCTCGCCGCGGATTTTCGTGCACAAATCGCTCAGTTGCGTGCGGCGGTCGAGGCCGCCCGACCGATGACCACGCGCATGATCTCGTTCGTCCCCTCCAGGATGCGGTGCACCCGGAGATCGCGGACGATTTTTTCCAGCCCGTACTCGCGCAGGTAGCCGTAGCCGCCGTGCAGTTGCAATGCCTGGTCGGCCACCGTGTAGCAGGCCTCGGTCACGTGGAGCTTGGCCATGGCGCACAGTTCGACCTTGCGCGGATTGTTGGTGTCGAGTGCGGTTGCCGCCCGCCACAACATGTTTCGCGAGGTTTCCAAGGCGGTCGCCATGTCCGCGAGGGCGAACCGGATGGTCGGCTCGTCGATCAGGGCCCCGCCGAAGGCCTCACGCGACGCCAGATAGCCGAGCGCCGTGTCGTAGGCTGCCTGCGCGCCGCCCAGGGAGCAGGCGGCGATGTTGATGCGTCCCCCGTTGAGGCCGTTCATCGCGATGGAGAAGCCGGTGCCCTCGCCGTCCGAGCCGCCGAGCATGGCTTCGGCGGGCACCCGCACACCTTCCAGGATCACCTGGGCGGTGGGCTGGGCGTGCCAGCCCATCTTCTCCTCGTTGGCGCCGAAACTCAGTCCCGGCGTGTCCTTTTCGACGATGAAGGCCGAGATGCCACGCGGTCCGTCGGCTCCGGTGCGGGCCATCACGACGTAGACGTCCGAGACGCCCGCGCCCGAGATGAACTGCTTGACCCCGTCGAGCACGTAGTGGTCACCGTCACGAACGGCCTTGGTGCGCAAGGCCGCCGCGTCGCTGCCGGCGCCCGGTTCGGTGAGGCAGTAGCTGGCGATGGCCTCCATCGAGGCCAGCTTGGGCAGCCACGTCTTGCGTTGCTCCGGGGTGCCGAAGCTGTCCACCATCCACGCGCACATGTTGTGGATCGACAGGAACGCCGCGATGGTCGGATCGGCGGTAGCGAGCTGCTCGAAGATGCGCACACCGTCCAGCCGGCGCAGCCCGCTGCCGCCGACGTCGTCGTTGCAGTAGATGGCCGCCATGCCCAGTTCGGCGGCTTCCCGCAGGACGTCGGTGGGGAAGTGCTCGTCGGCATCCCACGCCAAAGCGTTTGGCGCCAGCCGTTTTTCGGCGAACGCGGCGGCTGTTTCGGCGATCACGCGTTCGTCGTCGTCGAGTCCGAAGAGGTCGATGCTCAACGCAGGCCCTTACTTGAAGGTCGGGATCGAGAACTCGGCCCCGTCCTTGATGCCCGACGGCCAGCGCTCGGTGACGGTCTTGACCTTGGTGTAGAACTGGATCGACGCCGTCCCGTACTGGTTGAGGTCGCCGAAGCCGGACCGCTTCCAGCCGCCAAAGCTGTGGTAGGACACCGGAACCGGGATCGGCACGTTGACGCCGACCATGCCGACCTGCACGCGCGAGACGAAGTCACGGGCGGTGTCGCCGTCGCGGGTGAACACCGCGACGCCGTTGCCGTACTCGTGCTCCGACGGCAGGCGCAGCGCCTCCTCGTAGTCGTGGGCGCGGACGATCACCAGGACGGGGCCGAAGATCTCGTCGGTGTAGATCGACATGTCCGGGGTGACGTGGTCGAACAGGGTGGGGCCGAGGAAGAAGCCACCGGACAGGTCGGCATCGTCGAACGTGAGGTCGTCGCTGGCGCGTTCGCGGCCGTCGACCACGAGCTCGGCGCCGGCGTCCACGCCCTGGGCGATGTAGCCCCGCACGCGCTCCAGCGCCGCGCCGGTGACCAGGGGGCCGTAGTCGGCCTTCGGGTCCAGGCTGTGGCCCACCCGCAGTTGGTTGACGCGCTCGACGAGCTTGTTGCGCAAGCGGTTTGCGGTCTCCTCGCCGACGGGGACGGCGACGCTGATGGCCATGCACCGCTCGCCGGCGCTGCCGTAGCCGGCACCGATCAGGGCGTCGACGGCCTGATCCAGGTCGGCGTCGGGCATCACGATCATGTGGTTCTTGGCGCCGCCGAAGCACTGCGCACGCTTGCCGTTGGCGGCGGCGTTCGAGTAGATGTACTGCGCGATGTCGGTGCTGCCGACGAAGCCGACGGCCTTGATGTCGGGGTGCGCCAGGATGGCGTCGACGGCCTCTTTGTCACCGTTGACCACCTGCAGGACACCGGCCGGCAGACCGGCCTCGATGAACAGCTCGGCGAGGCGCAGCGGCACCGAGGGGTCGCGCTCGGACGGCTTGATGATGATGGCGTTGCCACAGGCCAGCGCGGGTCCGGCCTTCCACAGCGGGATCATCGCGGGGAAGTTGAACGGCGTGATGCCGGCGACGACGCCCAGGGGCTGCCGCATCGAGTAGACGTCGATGCCGGATCCGGCGCCCTCGGTGAACTCACCCTTCATCAGGTGCGGGATGCCGACGGCGAACTCGATGACCTCGACGCCGCGCTGGATGTCGCCGAGCGAGTCCTCGAACGTCTTGCCGTGTTCCAGTGAGAGCAGGCGGGCCAACTCGTCCTTGTTCTGGTTCACCAGATCGATGAACTTCATCAGCACGCGCGACCGGCGCTGCGGGTTCCACGACGCCCATTCCTGTTGTGCGACAACGGCACCCGCCACCGCGGCGTCGACGTCGGTGGCCGACGCCAGGAGCACCTGGGCCTGGGTCTGGCCGGTGCTGGGGTTGAGCACGTCGGCGGTGCGGGTCGATTCGCCGGTGGTGCGCCGGCCGTTGATGAAGTGCGGAATCTGGGTGGTCATGACGTCCGTCCAAAGTTATGGAGAGTTCGGGATTCTCGGCTCACGCGCCGGGATACTTGCATATCCTAGTAATTGCGGCCCGGTGTTGGCAAGGGGTTGCCGGCATGGCACCTGCGGCCCTGACCCGCTGTGGTTGCTCCCGGGTATCTGCGCGGTCTGAGACTTCTTTGCGGATGCCTGACCAAATTCGGAAAAACTTGTCAGGATTGATACGGCGAGATGCTCCTACATACAAGCGAGGCCAACCGGGCCGAGCGAAGGACAGGCGGAGCACAATGGCTACCAAGCTGAAAAAGTTCGTTGCTGGAATTGCTGCGGCAGCGGCAGTACCGGTAGCTCTGGCGGGCGCTGGAACCGCGCACGCGAACCCATTGGGAGTGAATCCGGTGCCGCACTACGGCGGCATCTGGATCGGTTGGAGCGGCGGCAGCGGGGGCACCTGGTGCACCTACACCTCCGACTGGTTCACCACGCGGGCCTACCAGAACTCCGCCGGAGAGGCGGGCTTCTTCGTGCCGGGCATTCCGCTCAACCGGTTCTGGGACATCAACGTCAACTGCGACAACGGCGACACCGGCTTCTACCCGGCCTACTACTACTGATGGGGGGAGGAGAACCCCGCCGATGAGCGCGCTTATCGATTGGGACGAAGCACCCGACGAGGAACTCGCCCGCGCGGCCGCCTCGGGCGACCGCGCGGCGTTCGCCGCGATCTATGACCGCTACGCGGACCGACTCAACGACTTCGTCGTGCGCATGGTCCGGGACAGCGACGCCGCTGCCGACTGCGTCCATGAGGCGTTCTGTACCGCGGCGACCGGGCTGTCGAAGCTCCGCCAGCCCGAGAAGCTGCGGCCGTGGTTGTACGCGGTGTCGCGCTCCCAGGCCTTGCGGCACATTCAGCGCCGCAAGCTCGAACAGCCGGCCGACGACGAATACCTCGACGGCGCGTCGGCAGAGGCCGGTCCGGACGCCCTGGCCGAGCAGGTCGACCTGGCCCAGCTGATCCGCGAGGCCTGCGGTGGCCTCTCGGACCGTGACCGCGAGGTCATCGAACTGAGCTACCGCCACGGGCTCGACGGACCGGAACTCGGCAAGGCACTCGGCGTCAGCCCGGCCACCGCCAACACCCTGACCCATCGCGCCCGGGAGATGGTCGGCCGCTCGCTCGGTGCGTTGCTGGTGGCCCGGCAGACCCAGCAGGACCCGGCACGATGCCCGGGTCTTGCCGCGGTGCTCGATGGTTGGGACGGAACGATGACGGTGTTGATGCGCAAACGCATCGCCCGGCACATCGAGTCGTGTCCCGAGTGCGAATCCGAACGAGGCCGCCGGGTGAGTCCGGCGGCGCTACTGGGCGCCATGCCCTTCATCCCGGCCCCGAAGGAGCTCCGGGACACCACGCTTGCGGACATTCAGTTGGTCTGTTGGACAACCGATCTGGTCGATGGCGCCGACGCCGGTGCAGGCGCCGACCCTGGTGCAGGCGCCGACCCCGGTGCCGGCGCCGACCCCGGCGTCGGTACCGCGCCCGCGGAGGAACGACGCCGCCGGCTGGCTCTGCCGATCAGCCTGGCCGCCTGCGCGCTGCTGCTGGTTGCGGGTCTGGTCTGGACGCTGACCGGGCCTGCCCGCCACGGCCGGGAACCGGTCGACAGCGGCATCACGGCGCCCTTGGATACACCCGCGACGACGCCGCTTTCCGCGCCGCCGAGCACCCCGCGGAGCGCGCCGCCCAGCGCGCCAGGGATGCTGGTGCCTGGGATTTCGACCAAATCGGTCGCACCGCCGGTGGTGGTGGTGCCGAGTCAGCAACCGCAGCCCCAGCAGGATTCCCCGGCTGCCGAACCGATGCCGGCACCGCAGCCGTCGCCACCGGATCACACGGCCGGCAGGCCCGGCCCGGTGACGCGTCCACCGATGTCGGTTGCGCCGCCGTCGTTCGAAGCGCCGCCGCCTCCCACCGGCGATGCGGGTTCCGGCGTCCGGCGTTGAGCCGTTGACTCTGACGTGAGGGCGTGTGCCTCGCGCAGAAGTGCGCCTTGGTTACAGGGTCAACGCGGCTTGGGTGCGTTGGGCCGTTGATCCTGACGTGGGGGCGTGTGCCTCTCGGACAACTGCGCCCTGGGTACAGGGTCAATGAAAAGCCCGCCACGGTAACCACCGTGGCGGGCTTGTGGGTCTGGTGATGTCAGCCGGCATCCAGAGGCAGATTCGGGTTGACGGGCGGGGTCTTTCCGGGGCTCGGAATGGCGAGTGGGCCCTTCAGCACCGGCGGTTCAGGCTTGGTGGGCGGTTCCTTCGGCGGTGCCGCCGGCGGCGCCGGCAGATTGATGACGATCGGCGGGAACGTGGGCATCGGTTGTAGCGGCGGTGCCGGGACCACCTCGGGGGCGGGAGCCGGTGGTGCGACTTCCGGGGCGGGTGCGGCCGCGGGTGCCGCGGTGACGACCGGTGCGGCCGGTCGCTGGGGCACGGCCGCCGGCACGTGGTCGGGAACCACCGGAGCGGCCGGTGCTGCCTGCGGGGCAGAGGGTGCCGGAAGCGCCGACGGCGGTTGCACCAGAACGGCGGGCGCGGCCGCGGGAACGGCAGTCGAGCCGCCGGCGGCCGCCACGGAGGTGCCCGCGTCCAGTGAACCGATCGCGGTGAATGCCACGGCGGCCGACGCCACGATCACACTGGCCGCGCCGCCCAGGGCAAGCGCCACGCGGCGCCGGGCCCAGCGGCCGTCGTCGGTGCCGACGGCGACGGTGAGTTCGTCCTCCGGCGCATCGGGTATGTCGAGTTGGTCGCTGTACGCGAGCCGGGAGAAGGTCGCCGAACGCGGGCCGGCGTCTATGGCGTCAGCCGCGATGGTGTTGTCGGTGTCGGGGTTCCACGGGGTGGGTGAATGGTTGCTCATGCTGGTATGAGCACTGCCGGCAGCAGAGTCTGACAAGTTTTTTCGTGGCAATTCGGATTCTTCCGAAAAAAAGTGTCCCCGGCGTCCGGGGGTCGCGCTCCTACCTATGACAGAGCCCGCACGGGGCGTCTGCAACACCGAACAAGGAGCGCGAAATGACCAACAACACCCCTGCCAAGCGGCAGTCTCTTGCGAAGCGGGCTGCCGCGGCAGCGCTGCTGTCCGGCAGCATGGCCCTGGCCGGCATGGGCCTGACGGCGGGCACCGCACAAGCCCAGCCGTCCATCCCTGCTCCGCAGACCTGGGGCCACGACTACTGCTCGTGGGCCTGGTGGGACTGGGAGCACTGCCACTACTACTGGCACTGGTACGACTGGGACTGGAAGCACTCCGACCACAAGAAGCACTGACTGGCCGTGATGGCACCCCGCCTGCGCGGATTCGAGACGCAGCCGGGTCCGGTGTTGAACCGGGTCCAGGCTGCTCTCGTTCTCCTCAATGAAGCCAACGCCGATGCTCGTTGATTCGGCAAACCATCTCGCCTTCGCCGGATTAGCATCAGTGCATACCGGCGATCGATCCGGTACGGGAGCCCGTCTCATGACCGCAGTGCCAGATTGGGACATTGTCAGCGACGCCGACTTGGTCGGCGCCGCGCTCTCCGGAGACCGCATGGCATTTGCCGGTATTTATGACCGCTATGCCGACCGGCTCCACGACTTCTGCGTCGGCATGGTCCGGGACCGCGATGCTGCCGCGGACTGCGTCCAGGACGTGTTCTGCACTGCCGCAACAGCTTTGGACAAGTTGCGGGAACCCGACAAGCTGCGCCCCTGGCTGTACGCGATTGCCAGGAACGAGGCGCTGCGGAGGAATTGTCAATACCTGTGGATCGGCTTGTTTCAGGCGACCTCCGTTCCAGTTGATTCGGTCGGTGCCGAGTCCG
>NZ_JBJIAO010000050.1:0-34124 GCF_045310825.1 Mycobacterium sp. SMC-21
CACCCAGCCAACCAGACACCCCAATCACAGGCCGACAGCAGCTGACCGTTCTACACCCTCAATCATGAAGAGCCCGTTGTCCGCCGCACAGTTCAGCGAATCTCCGTCGAAATGTCGGACGATTGTGTGGCGTTGCTGTGTGATGGGAATCTGTGTATGGAAATGCGCGCAGACGAGTTCGTCCACAAACCGGTCTCGGCTGCCGTCTCCGAATGCGGGGATGACTGGTGGGTGCGCATTGGGGCCAAGGTCGATCCTTGGCGGGTTCCCGACTGGTGCCCGTCGTTGCCTGTTGTAGTACAGGCTGCCATCCCTGCTGATCTGCCAGTATGGTGCGTTGATGATGTCTACGCGGTCGGTCTTGCGTGACGGTAGCGACTTTGTAGTGGCACGCTCGCGCGCTCGCGACCCACTCCAACCACCTATGCAGTTTTTGATTTTTTCGGGCTCTACTTTGAGCCTATACGACGGGTTGCGAAATTCTTGCAGTTGACTTGTCGGTGCCAATTCCGCGACCCCCATCAAGCGGCAATCAGCGCTTCAATCTCCGAACGTAGCCAGTGTCGGCGCCGTCCCAACTTGTAGGACTTAGGCAGCACCGTGCCCATCCGCTGCCAGTAGCGAATGGTGTCAACGCTGCGATTCAGAATGCGTGCAACTTCGTCGGCGTAGACAATGGTGGTGGTGTCCTGTACGGCCATCTTTTCCTCCCCTTTTTGGGCATGGCGAATCCCTCGTTCGCCTTTACCCGTAATTTGCATTCGCCACCATTTACCCCCGGTGGCCCGCTGTGCCTGACGGTAGCAACGCGTGACGACAGGTCGGAAGAAAAATCCGGAAATCCGGACATGCGGAATTTGTGCGTCTCCGCAGCGCCGCAGGTTAGGGCGCCCAGAAACCGGTACTACTTCGCCGCTATGGCCTTGTTCATCGCAGCCGCCAGGTTGTCGAAGTCATCCGGCAGCATGTGGCTGTAGACGTTCATCGTCGTCGTGGCGTTGCGATGGCCCAAAAGCTTCTGCGTTGTGACCACCGATGCACCCTCACTGAGTGCCAACGAGCCGGCCGAATGCCTCAACGTATGCGGCGTTACGCCTGGGATGCCTAGCGCCTCAACAGCCTTGGAGAAACGTGCGTTAAACCATCCAATCGTCATCACCTGCCCGTGCGGGCCGGTGAACACGTACTCAGAGGGGTCGCGACCCTTAACCACCAGCTTGAGCGCCTTGGCTAGTTCGTCGGTCAAGATCGGCACGTCACGCCGTGTATGTGTCTTGGTGTCGCCTTCCACCCAACCTTGACCGCGAACCTGCGTAATTGATCTGTCCACGCGTATACGCCGGGTAGTCAGGTTGACCTTGCCCACTCGGAGCGCGATGACTTCGCCGAACCGTAGACCGCCGTAACCCATGAGCAGGACCATCGTGGCGAGACCCTGGGGGGAGGTTCCGGCCGGCGCAGTATCGGAGCGGTGCCGTACCGCCTCCTCGGCCTTGGCGGTGTTGTCCGCCAGTGCGCGCAATTGTTCATGCGTGAGCGCAAGTTCTTTGCCTTGCGGCTTACTCGGGCGCTGAATGTGATCGGCCGGGTTTACTGCCAAGTACTTGCATCGAATCGCGTAGGCGAACACCTGGTGCACCACTTGGTGAATCTGAATCACGCGGGCGGGGGATAGGCCGGTCTTCACCACGTCGCCGGCCTCGTTGCGTTTCGCGTGCTTGCGCGCTGCGGGGTTTGTCGCCAGCCACGTAAACCACTTCTGCAAGCCCTCGTGAGTGATGTCCCGCAGTGGGTAGGCGTCCCATTTGGGCAGGATCACCACCTCAAGTAGTCCCCGGTAACCCTCAACTGTCTTGGGTGCCCGGTTGGCGGCTTCCTTGGTTTTCAGCCAAGCGTCGGCCACGGTGCCGAACGTCACCGCCGAGCGTTGCGGATCGGCGTACGTGCCGGTACCGAGCTGCGTAGTAGTGGCCTTGATATGCGCGTCGGCATCGGTGCGCTTGTCGTATGCCTTTGCGCGTTGTTGTCCGTCGTGGTCAACCCACGCGGCACGCCATCGCTTGCCCTCACCGTGACGAGTGCTGCACACCATGGTGCCGGGTTCCCGGAAGTGGGTTCGGTCCATGCACCACGTCGGACCGGGCATGCCATCGCCGGGGTAATAGACCTGTTCACCCTTGCGGGGCGGCCGGTGCCAAAGGTCGATAACGCTTGCGCGAGCTGCACGTTTGGCCGTGGTCATAGCGGCATCTTAGTGCTGTTGGTGGCTGTCGTGCTTACTGTCTGCTTACTAGCGGACCGCGCTTACTGACGGTTTGTCGCCTAGTGGCGCTCTGACCTGCGGTTTTGGTGCCCTCGGTGAGATTCGAACTCACACTGCACGGGTTTTGAATCCGTTTCCTCTGCCAGTTGGGATACGAGGGCGTCGCACCCGTTGACCGGGTGCGGTGTACCACCATAGTTGATGTGATTCTCAGGGCCCGCCGCGCCCCGAGGTCGCTTCATCGGACCGCTCACGCGACAATATGGGGATGACCGGGTCAACATCTGATGTCGCACCGCGCCGAGTCCTCGTGGCCGAGGATGAGGCGCTCATCCGGCTGGACCTGGCGGAGATGCTCCGCGAGGAGGGCTACGAGATCGTCGGCGAGGCCGGCGACGGCCAGGAGGCCGTCGAGCTCGCCGAGCAGCTCAAGCCTGACCTGGTGATCATGGATGTGAAGATGCCGCGCCGCGACGGCATCGACGCCGCCTCCGAGATCGCCGCCAAGCGCATCGCGCCCATCGTGATCCTGACCGCGTTTTCCCAGCGTGAGCTGGTCGAACGGGCCCGCGATGCAGGTGCCATGGCCTACCTGGTCAAGCCGTTCTCCATCACGGATCTGGTGCCGGCCATCGAGGTTGCGGTGAGCCGCTTCGGTGAGCTGACAGCGCTGGAGAAGGAAGTCCTGTCGCTGTCCGACCGGCTCGAGACGCGCAAGCTCGTCGAGCGCGCCAAAGGTATCCTGCAGACCAAGCAGGGCATGACCGAACCCGAGGCGTTCAAGTGGATTCAGCGGGCGGCCATGGACCGTCGCACCACGATGAAACGCGTCGCCGAGGTCGTCGTCGAGACGCTGGATCCGCCGGCCGCGGAAGCGACAGAACCGTCAGCCGGCTGAGTCCCGCAGGCGCGTCCCGTTAACTCTGTGTTTCCGGCCGCAGCATTTACACAGGTCCGATGAAGACAACGTCGGCCAGCATCGCTCAACAGCGCGTATAGCCGCGCCGTGTTGGTTACTGTCTACGCGAAGCAGCGGATGTCGGCCCCACCTGCGAAGAGTGCAGGCCGCGTCCGGTGCCACGTAACCATGACCCGGAGGTGAAGCGTGCGCAGTCGCGTAGCTCGGAATGCTCTTGCAGTCGGCAGTGCCGGTCTGATCGTGTTCGGTCTGGCGGGATGCAGCCAGTCTGATCCGAAGCAGAGCGGCGCGGCCGGCTCGAATCTCAAGATCGTCGAACAGGTGCAGATCGACGAGAACGGTGCCGAGGTCAAGGGCGCCGCCGGCGCGACTCCTGCCGATCCCGCCGGTGACGGCAAGGCCACCTGCCCGCCGGTGAACATCGCCATGGCGGGCGCGCTGAACGGCCCCGACGCCGCACTGGGCATCAACATCAAGGACGGCGTGCAGCTCGCCATCGACAAGCACAACGCGGCCAACCCCGGCTGCCAGGTGACGCTCAAGACCTTCGACACCGAGGGTGACCCGCAGAAGGCGACGGGCATCGCGCCGCAGATCGTCGACGACAAGTTCACCATCGGCCTGGTCGGCCCCGCCTTTTCCGGCGAGACCAAGGCCACCGGCACCGTCTTCGACCAGGCCGGCCTCGTCGCCGCCACCGCCTCGGCCACCAATGTCACGCTGAGCGAGAACGGCTGGAAGACCTTCTTCCGCGGCCTGGCCAACGACGGCGTGCAGGGCCCGTCGGTTGCGAACTACCTGAAGAACACGCTCAATTACAAGAAGGTCTGCGTCGTCGACGACAGCACCGACTACGGCCTGGGCCTGGCCACGGCCGTGCGCACCACGCTGGGACCGGTCGCCGACTCGGCGTGCAACATCTCGGTCAAGAAGGGCGACAAGGACTTCTCGGCGGCCGTCACCCAGATCAAGGGTGCCGCGCCCGACGCGATCTTCTACAGCGGCTACTACGCCGAGGCCGCGACGTTCGCTCAGCAGCTCAAGGACGGCGGCGTCACCGCGACGTTCGCCAGCGCCGACGGCACGAAGGACCCCGAGTTCGTCAAGCAGGGCGGCGAGGCGACGAAGGGCGCCATCCTGTCCTGCCCGTGCGGCCCGGCGAGCAAGCAGTTCGCCGAGGAATACACCAAGAAGTTCGGCCAGGAGCCCGGCACGTACAGCACCGAGGGCTATGACCTGGGCACCATCCTGGTCAAGGGCATCGACTCGGGTGCCGTCACCCGGCCCGCGCTGCTGGACTTCGTGACCAAGTACGAAGGTCAGGGCGTGGCCCGCAAGTACCAGTGGAACAACAAGGGTGAGCTGACCACCAACCTGATCTGGATCTACAAGGTCCAGTAGGAATCTGCAGACGACGACGCGTCCGGACCCCGTGCCGGGCGCGTCGTCGTTCCTGGACTCTCACCACCGCGATAACCGAGGAGCCGCCACCCGATGACACCCGACTGCGTCGGCCACTACGTGTGCACCGCGGCCAACATCAATTTCAACGTCGACAACCTGGTGAACGGGTTCTGGCAGTTGACGATTGACGGGTTGTCGTGGGGTGCGATCTATGCCCTCGTCGCCGTCGGCTACACCCTGGTGTTCGGCGTGCTGCGACTGATCAACTTCGCGCACTCGGAAATCTTCATGCTCGGCATGTTCGGCGCGTACTTCGCGCTGGAGATCATTCTCGGGTTCAAGCCCAGCGGAAACGCCTACAACCTGGGCGTCGGGTTGACCATCTTCTACCTGGGCGTCGCCATGGTGGTCGCGATGCTGGTCTCCGGCGCCGCGGCCGTCGGGCTGGAGGTCGTGGCCTACCGGCCGCTGCGCCGCCGCAATGCGCGCGGGCTGACGTTCCTCATCACCGCCATCGGCATGTCGTTCGTCCTCCAGGAATTCGTGCACTTCGTGCTGCCGAAGATTCTGAAGGGCTTCGGCGGCAGCAATGCCCAGCAGCCGATCATCCTGGTACAACCCAAGACTCAGTTCACGCTCTTCAGCGCGAACATCTCGAACGTCACCATCGTCATCGTCGTGGCCGCCATCGTGCTGGCGCTGCTCACCGACATCGCGCTCAACCGCACCAAGTTCGGCCGCGGCATCCGCGCCGTCGCGCAGGACCCGACGACCGCAACCCTCATGGGCGTGTCCCGGGAACGCATCATCATGACGACGTTCCTCATCGGTGGCCTGCTGGCCGGTGCCGCGGCTCTGCTCTTCACCTTGAAGGTGCCGCAGGGCATCATCTACTCGGGCGGCTTCCTGTTGGGAATCAAGGCATTCTCGGCCGCGGTGCTCGGCGGTATCGGCAACCTGCGGGGCGCCCTGCTCGGTGGGTTGATCCTCGGCATCATGGAGAACTACGGCCAGGCGTTCTTCGGCACCCAATGGCGCGACGTGGTGGCGTTCGTCCTCCTCGTGCTGGTGCTGTTGGTCCGTCCCACCGGAATACTCGGTGAAAGTCTCGGGAAGGCACGCGCATGAGCGGGCAGCATCGAAACGACGGCGTAGCCCGGTACCTGCTGGCACCCGGCGACCAGATCCGCCGATGGTGGGATCAACAGTCGAGACCGGCGAAGTGGTCCTTCGGCGTTCTCGTGTTCGTTCTGGTGGCGTACCTGCCGCTGCACACCCCGTCGTTCCTCAACACACCCGGCATCAGCTTCGGCGGCACCATGGCGCAGTTCGCGATGGTGGCGATCATCGCGATCGGCCTCAATGTCGTTGTGGGTCAAGCCGGATTGCTCGACCTCGGCTATGTCGGGTTCTACGCCGTCGGTGCCTACACCGTCGCGCTGCTGACCAGCCCCGACAGCCCCTGGAACCAGGTCGGGGTCGACGGGTTCCTCGACAAGGACTGGGCCTGGCTGGCCTGCGTCCCCCTGGCCATGGCGGTCACCGCCATGGCCGGCCTGGTGCTGGGCATCCCGACACTGCGGTTGCGCGGCGACTACCTCGCCATCGTCACGCTCGGGTTCGGCGAAATCATCCGGCTGCTGGCCGACAACCTCTCCGACCTGACCAACGGTGCCCGCGGCCTCAACCAGATCGCCTATCCGCGACTGGGGGAGACGGACAAACTCCCGACGGGCGTGTTCTCGAGCGGTAACTCCGCCGGCGCCGCCAACTACGGCACGTGGTGGTTCTGGCTGGGGCTGGTGCTCATGATCGGCATCCTGCTGCTCGTCGGCAACCTGGAACGCAGCCGCGTCGGGCGGGCGTGGGTCGCCATCCGCGAGGACGAGGACGCCGCAGAAGTCATGGGTGTCAACACGTTCAAGTTCAAGCTGTGGGCGTTCGTCATCGGCGCGGGCATCGGCGGCCTGTCGGGCGCGCTGTATGCCGGTCAGGTGCAGTACGTCGCGCCGCCCACCTTCAACATCATCAACTCGATGCTGTTCCTGTGCGCGGTGGTCCTCGGCGGGCAGGGCAACAAGCTCGGCGTGATCATCGGCGCGTTCATCATCGTGTACCTGCCCAACCGGCTGCTCGGAGTGCACTTCCTCGGCATCAATCTCGGCGACCTCAAGTACCTGTTCTTCGGCCTGGCACTGGTGGTACTGATGATCTTCCGGCCGCAGGGCCTCTTCCCGGTACGTCAGCAGCTGCTGACCTACGGCAAGGCGGCGCGCGCGCTGCTACGCAACGCCGACGAATCGAAGGCGGCGGCATGAGCGACACCTTCGAGCCCGCGCCCGACGAGGAACTCGCCGCCCTGCACCGGGACGTGCAGGTCGCCGAGGGCGAGAAGCTCTTGGCCACAACCGATCTCACCGTCAAATTCGGCGGGCTCACCGCGCTCGACTCGGTGACGTTCGACATCCGGCGCGGCGAGATTCTCGGCCTCATCGGCCCCAACGGCGCCGGCAAGACCACCTGCTTCAACGCCATCACCGGTGTCTACCGGCCGTCGTCCGGATCGGTGATGTTCGACGGCGCGCCGCTCGGCAAGATCAAGCGCCACCAGATCACCCGGCGCGGCATCGCGCGCACCTTCCAGAACATCCGGCTGTGGGGCGAGATGACGGCGCTGGAGAACGTCGTCGTCGGCACCGATGCCCGGCACAAGACGTCGGTCCCGGGCGCGCTGCTGCGCACCTCGCGGCACCGCCGCGAGGAACGCGACGCCATCGAACGTGCCGCGGCGCTCCTGCAATTCGTGGGCATCGCGCACCGCGGCGAGGAGAAGGCGCGGAACCTCTCGTACGGCGACCAGCGCCGGCTGGAGATCGCCCGCGCCCTGGCCACCGAGCCGAAGCTGCTGTGCCTGGACGAGCCCGCCGCCGGCTTCAATCCGAGCGAGAAGTCCGCGCTCATCGAGCTGATCCAGGCGATCCGGGACGACGGCTACACCGTGCTGCTGATCGAACACGACATGCGGCTGGTCATGGGTGTCACCGACCGGATCGTGGTGCTGGAGTTCGGCCGCAAGATCGCCGAAGGCCTACCGGCCGAGATCCGCGAGGACCCGAAGGTCATCGCCGCTTATCTGGGGGTGCCCGATGACCAGCTCTGAGTCCACCGACCTCGACCCGCGGCCCGTGCTGCTGGAGGTCCGTGACGCCGTCGTCCACTACGGCAGAATTCAAGCGCTGCATGGTATTTCGCTCGTCGTGCGGGAGGGCGAACTGGTCACCCTGCTCGGCTCCAACGGCGCGGGCAAGACCACCATGATGCGGGCCATCTCGGGATTGCTGCCGTTGTCGTCGGGCTCGGTGTGGTTCGACGGCGAAGACGTCTCGAAGATGAAAGCGCATCGCCGCGTGACCGCGGGCCTCATCCAGGCGCCCGAGGGCCGCGGCATCTTCCCGGGCATGACCATCATCGAGAATCTCGAAATGGGTTGCTATGGCCGTAAATTCGAGTCCAAGCACGACCACGATGAGCGTCTCGACTGGGTGCTGACGACGTTCCCGCGGCTGGCCGAACGCCGCAGCCAGGCCGGCGGCACGCTGTCCGGTGGCGAACAGCAGATGCTGGCGATCGGCCGCGCACTGATGGCCCGGCCCAAGGTGCTGCTGCTCGACGAGCCGTCGATGGGTCTGGCACCCATGGTCATCTCGCAGATCTTCCGGATCATCTCCGAGATCAACACTCAGGGCACCACGGTGCTGCTGGTCGAGCAGAACGCGCAGCAGGCACTGAGCCGGTCCGATCGGGCCTACATCCTGGAGACCGGCGCCGTCACCCGCAGCGGCAATGCCCGGGACCTGCTGAAGGACGACAGCATCCGAGCCGCCTACCTCGGGGTCGCCTGAGCTGGGGCCTACGGCAGCTGTCGCATGATCCTGTCGTGGATATCGTCGCTGAACGCCACGAATCTGACGTCCGTGACGGCGGTGTCGGCGGCGGAGGCCGTCTCGACCGCAATCGCGACCGCGTCGTCCAGCGGCCAGCCATAGATACCCGCGCTGATCAACGGGAAAGCCACGCTCTGCGCGCCGAGTTCGTCCGCGACTTCGAGTGACCGCCGGTAACAGGACCGCAGCAGCTCTGGATCGCGTTGGCCCGCGCGGTAATTCGGCCCGACGGTGTGGATCACCCAGCGTGCCGGGAGGTTGCCCGCGGTGGTCCAGCCGGCATCGCCGGTCGCCAGGCCATGCGGGAAACGTTCGATGCAATCCGCGAGAACCGCGGGCCCACCCGCCCGGTGGATGGCGCCGTCGACGCCGCCACCACCACGCATCGCGTTGTTGGCGGCGTTGACGATCGCGTCGACGTCCTGCTTCGTGATGTCGCCGAGGACAGCGGTGATGCGGGGCATGACTGCAGTATCCGCGTTATTCGTCGATGCGGAACCGCTTGATCCGGGCGGCGCCGCCGGACACCAGCTCGACCCGCGACTTCGGTACGTCGAAATGTTCGGCCAGCACCCGGATCACCGCGGTGTTGGCCTTGCCGTCGACCGCCTGCTCGCGGACGTACACGACCAGCGTGCCGTCGTCGTCGGTCTCGACGAGCGGTCCTTTGCGGCTGCCCGGCTTGACCCGGACCGAGATCATCACTGGTCCACTGTGCAAGAAAGCCCCGGGAAATCGGTAATTTCCCGGGACTTTCCGCACGTTCTGCGGTTCGAGAACTAGCGCGCGACGATCACCGACGAACCGTGGCCGAACAGGCCCTGGTTCGCCGTCACGCCCACGCGGGCACCCTCGACCTGGCGGCCGGTGGCCTGGCCCTTCAGCTGCCAGGTCAGCTCACACACCTGCGCGATGGCCTGGGCCGGGATGGCCTCGCCGAAGCACGCCAGACCGCCCGACGGGTTGACCGGCACGCGGCCACCGATGGTGGTGGCACCGGAGCGCAGCAGCTGCTCGCCCTCACCCTTGGCGCACAGGCCAAGGTGTTCGTACCAGTCGAGTTCCAGCGCGGTCGACAGGTCGTAGACCTCCGCGAGGTTGACGTCGTCGGGTCCGATGCCGGCCTCGGCGTACGCCGCATCGAGGATCTGGTCCTTGAAGACCCGTTCCGGCCCGGCGATGGCCGCGGTGGAATCCGTTGCGATGTCCGGCAATTCGGGCAGGTGCTGCGGGTACTGCGGCGTGACGGTGCTGATCGCACGCACCGATGGCACACCCTCCAGCGAGCCGAGGTGCTTTCGCGCGAAGTCGGCGCTGGCCACGATCAGCGCGGCGGCGCCGTCCGAGGTGGCGCAGATGTCCAGCTGCCGCAGCGGGTCGGAGACGACCGGGCTGGCCAGCACGTCCTCGACCGAAGCCTCTTTGTGGTACCGGGCATTCGGGTTGTTCAGGCCGTGCTTGGAGTTCTTCACCTTGATCTGGGCGAAGTCTTCAGAGGTGGCGCCGTACAGGTCCATGCGGCGGCGGGCCAGCAGGGCGAAGTACACCGGGTTCATCGCACCCAGCAGGTGGAAGCGCTGCCAGTCGGGGTCGTTCTTGCGCTCGCCACCGACGGGGGCGAAGGCACCCTTGGGCGTGGTGTCGGCGCCGATGACCAGCGCTACGTCGCAGAAGCCGGCGAGGATGTGGGCACGGGCGCTCTGCAGGGCCTGCGAACCACTGGCGCACGCGGCGTACGACGACGACACCGGCACGCCGTTCCAGCCCAGCTTCTGGGCGAACGTCGAACCGGCGATGAAGCCGGGGTAGCCGTTGCGGATGGTGTCGGCGCCGGCGACCAGCTGGATCTGACGCCAGTCCAGGCCGGCCTCGGCCAGTGCGGCGCGGGCGGCGACGACGCCGTACTCGGTGAAGTCGCGGCCCCACTTGCCCCACGGGTGCATACCCGCACCGAGGATGTACAACGGCTCAGGCGTACTCACTTCGCGATCTCCCAGGCATAGGTGGTCCGCTCGACACCGTGGGCGTCCGTGTACAGCGGCATGGTGGTCAGTTCCATCTCCATGCCGACCTTGAGATCCGCAGCGAGCGTGCCCTCGACGACCTTGCCCAGCACGATGAGGCCCTCGGCCTCCAGCTGGACGGCGGCGATGGCGAACGGTTCGAACGGATCAGCGGCCGGGTAGGGCGCCGGCGGGGGATACCGGTTCTCGGTGTAGCTCCACACCGTGCCGCGGCGCGACAACGCGACGGGCTCGAGCACGTCGCTGTCACAGGCCGGGCTGGGGCAGTTATTGGCGCGGGGCGGGAAAACGTAGGTCCCGCACTGCGGGCACTTGGCCCCGATCAGGTGCGGCGCACCGTTTTCGTCGGTGTCCCACCAACCTTCAATTGCCGGTTGACTCCCGGCGTCCGTCACTCCTGGCACGAGCTCAGCGTAGCTGCCAATAGGCCGGAAACTGAAACGTGTTGCAGTTTTATCCCGGCAACCGGGAAAAGATTTTGAAGTGTACGAAACGGTTTCGTACACTTCGGTCATGGTTCGAGGGATGGAGCGGGAACAGGCGGTGCTCGCGGCGACAGCCGACTTGCTCGTCGAGCGGGGTTACGCGGCATTGACCATCGACGCGGTCGCGGTGCGGGCAGGTGCCAGCAAGGCGACCATCTATCGCCGTTGGCCGAACAAGGCGCAACTCGTCCGTGCCACGCTCGACGCCGCCGACGCTGCCCGCAACGCGTCGATGCCCGATACCGGGACGCTGCGTACCGACCTGTTCGCCGTGATGGACGCCATCGCTGCGAACGTCGCTGACCCGCTGACGCGCGTCACGGCCGAACTCGCGACGCTCATGCGCCACGACGACCAACTCGCCGAGGCCATCCGCCAGCATCTGGACAAAGAGGAGCTTTCGCCGTTCCACGACGCGCTCCAGCGCGCCATCGCACGGGGTGACATCGCCCCCGACGCCGACGTCGACCTGATCCACGACGTCGCCGAAGCGATGATCCTGCGGCAGATGCACCTCGACCGGCCCGTCGACGCCGCCTTCAGTGCGCGGCTCATCGACGAGGTACTGCTGCCCCTGCTGGGCGGTGCCCGATGAGCGTGGTGATCGCCGGTGCCGGGCCGACCGGACTGACCCTCGCCATCGAGCTGGCGCGCCGAGGCGTACCGGTTCGCGTGCTGGACCGGGCGCCGGCGTTGTTTCCCGGTTCACGCGGTAAGGGACTGCAACCGCGCACCCTCGAAGTGTTCGACGACCTCGGCGTCATCGGCGCCGTGCTCGCGGCCGGCGAGACGTTTCCGCCCATGCGCCTGTACCGCGGCGCCGAGGTGGTCTGGACCAAGCCGATCTACGAACTCCTGGGGCTGCCCGAACTCGCGGCCACGCCGGCCGTGCCGTATCCCTTCACCTGGCTGATACCGCAGTGGCGGACCGACCAGATCCTGGCGGCGCGGTTCGCCGAACTCGGTGGGTTCATCGAATTCGATACCGAGGTAACGGGTTTCGAGCAAGACGGCGACGGTGTGACCGTGCAGACCCGCCGCGGTCCGATCCGCGCCGACTATCTCGTCGGAGCGGACGGCGGCCGCAGCACCGTGCGCAAGGTGTCCGGCGTGGAGTTTCTCGGCGGGGCGCTGACCGAGGAACGCATCATCGTGGGCGACGTCCGGGCGACCGGACTCGACGGCCGGTGCTGCCACCTGCTCACGCGTGACGGTGACCAAACCAAGCGGTTCTCGTTGTGGAACCTGCCGGGTACCGAGCACTTCCAGCTGGTGGTGACGATGGCGCCGGGCGAGGACCCGCCCGCTCTGACTCTGGACGGCATGCGGGAACTGCTGGACCAGCGCTCGGGGCGACGTGATGTCGTGTTGTCGGACCTGCGGTGGATCTCGGAGTACCGCGTGAATCTACTGATGGCACAACAGTTCCGCCTGGGTCGCGTGCTGCTGGCCGGTGACGCCGCCCACGTCCATTCGCCGGCCGGGGGACAGGGCGTCAACACCGGCGTGCAGGACGCCTACAACCTCGGCTGGAAACTGGCCGCCGTGCTGGCCGGCGCGCCCGATGAACTGCTGGACAGCTACGCCGCCGAACGGATGCCGGTGGCGGCCAACGTACTTGCGCTCAGCGGTGCGCTGCACCGCCAGGGCTTCGCCGCGACCGGGCCGGCGCCGTCCGCCATCCATCAGCTGGACATCAGCTACCGGGGCGGGCCCGTGGCGGGTGCGGAGCGCGCGCCGGGCGCGCTACAGGCCGGTGACCGCGCCCCCGACGGCCTGTTGCCCGACGGCCGCCGGCTGTTCGACGTCTTCCGCGGACCGCACTGGACGGTGCTCGAATTCGGCGGAGCAGCAGTCGATTTCGGTGTCCCGCAGGTGTGCCTGAGACCCGGACCCGAATACGACGTGCCGGCCGGCTCCTACGTGCTGGTGCGGCCCGACGGGCACATCGCGGCGATCACGGACCGGGCGGACGCGATCAGTGAGCAGTTGCGCCGCCTCGGGTGCTATTCGCCGTCTCCGTCCGGTACCGGGTGGTGACCCGCGCCAAATCCGCCGGCGCCCGCGACGCCCCCGCGACGTGCATCTCGCGGTTGGCGGCGATGACATCGGCGGTCTCGGCAAGGCGCGCCCGCTCGTAACTGCGCAGCCCGGCGAAGCCGTGGGACGCCAGTTCGTCGGCGAGCACCCGCGCGTCCACGATCGACTGCGATGCCCCGTTGGCCCCGACGGGGTACATCGGGTGGGCGGCGTCACCGAGCAGGGTCACCCGGCCGTCACCCCAGTGCGGCAGGGGGTCCTTGTCGACCATGGGGTAACTGAACACGGCCGGGGTGCGGCCGATCAGCGCGTCCATGTCGAGCCAGTCGAGGTGCCAGTCGGCCACGTGCGGCAGGACATCGTCGGCAGTCGCGGGCGCGTTCCACTTGGCATCGCCCTGTAGTGGGCCGGGCTGCCCGGCGGGGACCTGGAGGACCCAGTTCACCTGGCCACCGCCGATGGGGTACGTGATGAGGTCAACCCCGTTGTCGGCCTTGACGATTGCCATGGTGTGCCCGTCGAGGAACGGCGTGATGTCACAGGCGCCGCGGTACATGGTGATACCGGACGACAGCAAGGGGTCATCGCCCGGGTGCAGGGCCGCGCGCACCACGGAGTTGATGCCGTCGGCGCCGACGAGCGCAGAGCCCGCGACCTCGCCTGCCGCGGTGTCCACGACGACGCCGTCGGCGTGCTGCCGGAATCCGGTGACCCCGCTGCCGGTGCGGACCGCGTCGGCGCCGAGGCGTTCACGCACGGCGTCGAGCAGCATCATCTGCAGCCGGCCACGGTGCACCGACAGCTGCGGATAGGCATCGCCTGCCGCCAGTCCGCGGGGTTCGGTGAACAGCAGGTCGCCGCGGTGGGTGTAGAAGCGGATGGCCGACGGGGCCACCGCCATGGCGGTCAACGCGTCACCGAGCCCGAGCTCGGTGAGTTCGCGGACCGCATGCGGCAGCAGGTTGATCCCAACTCCCAACGGCTGCAGGTCGTGTGCGCGTTCCAGCACGAGCGCGTCGAAGCCGCGCGCGTGCAGCGTCAAGGCTGTGGTGAGGCCGCCGATACCGGCGCCGGCGATGAGTACTGGTGTCATGACTCCAGCCTCGGCGCGGCTGAATCATAAGTCCAATATCGATCTGGTCCACAAACTATAATTTCTGCTTATGGAACTGCGGCAGTTCGAGTACTTCGTCGCCGTCGCCGAGGAAGCCAACTTCACCCGCGCCGCCGAACGCATCCACGTCGCGCAACCCGCGGTCAGCGCCCAGATCGCCCGGCTGGAGCGGGAACTGGGCGAGCCGCTGTTCGACCGCGCCCGGCGAGAGGTCCGGCTGACGGCGGCGGGGCGGGCCGTGCTGCCGCATGCGCGGGCGGCCCTCGCGGCGGCGGCCGACGCGCGCACCGCGGTCGGCGAATTGAGCGACCTCGTGCGTGGCGCCGTCACCATCGGCACGGTCACCGCGCACGACGTCGACATGCCGAGCCTGCTGGCCCGGTTCCACGAGGCCCATCCACACGTCGACATCACGCTCGGCACCGACAACTCGGACGTGCTGATCGAGGGCATCCGCACCGGGCAGTTGGACGCCGCCATCGTCTCCGTCGGTATCGAGCTGTCGGAAGGCCTGGCTGCCGTCGTCGTGACCGATCAGCCGATCGTGGCCGCCGTCGCTCTCGACGATCCGTGGCACACCCGGCGAACCGTGCGGCTGCCCGAGCTCGCCGGCCGCGCCGTCATCGCGCTACCCGTCGGCACCGGCATCCGGCACCAGTTCGACGGGGCGTGCGCGGACGCCGGCGTCGACGTCCACGTCGCGTTCGAGGCGAGCACGCCGCAGGCCCTGGCCGACCTCGCGGCCCGGGGTTTGGGGGTGGCCGTGCTGCCGCAAGCGATGGTCCGCTCGCGCGCCGATCTGCATCTGATCAGGCTGACGCCGGCGCTGCGCGGGCGGCTGGTGTTCGCGTGGCGGGCCGGTGGGCCGATGAGCCCCGCGGCCCGGGAGTTGGTGAACATGGCGCGGCGGTTACTGGCTGTCGGTGGGGCTGAATAGAGTTAGAGCCGTGAGCCCCACCGCAACGGATGCCCCGCCCACCACCAAGCCCACATTGATGCTGCTGGACGGCAATTCACTGGCGTTCCGAGCGTTCTACGCGCTGCCTGCCGAAAACTTCAAGACGCAGGGCGGCCTGACCACCAACGCGGTGTACGGCTTCACCGCCATGCTCATCAATCTGCTGCGCGACGAGAAGCCGACGCACGTCGCGGCGGCCTTCGACGTCTCTCGCAAGACGTTCCGCAAAGAGAAGTACCCGGAGTACAAGGAGGGGCGGGCCGCGACGCCCGACGAGTTCCGCGGCCAGATCGACATCACCAAAGAGGTGCTGGGCGCACTCGGCATCACGGTGCTGGCCGAAGACGGCTTCGAGGCCGACGATCTGATCGCCACGCTGGCCACGCAGGCCGAGGCGGAGGACTTCCGGGTGCTGGTCGTCACGGGCGACCGCGACTCGCTGCAGCTCGTCACCGACGACGTCACGGTGCTGTACCCGAAGAAGGGTGTCAGCGACCTGCACCGCTTCACCCCCGACGCGGTGGTGGAGAAGTACGGCCTCACCCCGACGCAGTACCCGGACTTCGCGGCGCTGCGTGGCGACCCGAGCGACAACCTGCCCGGTATCCCCGGTGTGGGCGAGAAGACCGCGTCCAAATGGATCAACCAGTACGGCTCGCTGCAGGCGCTGGTCGACCATGTCGATGAGGTCAAGGGCAAGGTCGGCGACTCGCTGCGGGCCAACCTCTCCAGCGTCATCCTCAACCGTGAGCTGACGGACCTGGTCAGGAACGTGCCGTTGGCGCACACCCCGGAGGCCCTGCGGGTGCAGCCGTGGGACCGTGACCGCATCCACCAGCTCTTCGACGATCTGGAATTCCGGGTCCTGCGGGACCGGCTGTTCGACACCCTGTCGCCCGTCGAGCCCGAGGTCGAGCTCGGCTTCGACGTCCGCGGCGGACTGCTCGAGCCGGGCACCCTGGCGGCCTGGCTGGCCGAGCACAGCAACGGGAGCCGCTTCGGCATGGCCGTCGCGGGCACGCACAAGGCCTTCGACGCCGACGCCACGGCGGTCGCGATCGTGTCGGCCAGCGGCGAAGGCGTCTACATCGACACCACGCGGCTGGACGCCGAGGACGAAGCGGCGCTGGCGTCGTGGCTGGCCGATCCGGGCCCACCAAAGGCGCTGCACGAGGCGAAGCTGGCGTGGCACGACCTGCTGGGCCGCGGCTGGCCGCTCGCCGGAGTCACCTCGGACACGGCACTGGCGGCCTATCTGGTCCGTCCGGGGCAGCGCAGCTTCGCCCTCGACGACCTGTCGGTGCGCTACCTGGGCCGCGAACTACGCGCGGAAAGCAAGGAGGAACAACAGCTTTCCCTGCTCGACGATCCCGACGAGGTCGACGACGCCGCGATCCAGGCGCTGATCGTGCGGGCCGCGGCCGTCGGCGATCTGGCCGACGCGCTCGACGTGGAACTCGCCAAGATCGACTCGCTGGCGCTGCTCGGCCAGATGGAGCTTCCGGTGCAGCGGGCCCTCGCCGAGATGGAGAACGCCGGCATCGCCGTCGACATCGACTTGCTCGGCCGGCTGCAGAGCCAGTTCTCCGACCAGATTCGCGACGCCGCCGAGGCGGCCTACGCGGCGATCGGTGAGCAGATCAACCTGGGCTCGCCCAAACAGCTGCAGGTGGTGCTGTTCGACAAGCTCGAGATGCCGAAGACCAAGCGCACCAAGACCGGCTACACCACAGATGCCGATGCGCTGCAATCACTTCTGGACAAGACGGGCCATCCGTTCCTGCAGCATCTGCTGGCGCACCGCGACGCGACCCGGCTCAAGGTCACCGTCGACGGTCTGCTGAACGCGGTCGCGTCCGACGGCCGCATCCACACCACGTTCAACCAGACCATCGCCGCCACCGGCCGGTTGTCGTCGACCGAGCCGAACCTGCAGAACATCCCGATCCGCACCGAAGCGGGCCGGCAGATCCGTGAGGCCTTCGTCGTCGGCAAGGGCTTCACCGAGCTGATGACCGCCGACTACAGCCAGATCGAGATGCGCATCATGGCGCACCTGTCGGGTGATGCCGGCCTGATCGAAGCCTTCAACACCGGCGAGGACCTGCACACCTTCGTCGCGTCGCGGGCCTTCGGCGTGCCGAGCGAAGAGGTGACCGCGGAGCTGCGCCGCCGGGTCAAGGCCATGTCGTACGGCCTGGCCTACGGGCTGTCGGCGTACGGCCTGGCCTCACAGCTGAAGATCTCGACCGAAGAAGCCAAGCAGCAGATGGACCAGTACTTCGACCGGTTCGGCGGGGTGCGCGACTACCTGCACTCGGTGGTCGAACAGGCCCGCAAGGACGGCTACACCTCGACGGTGCTCGGGCGCCGGCGCTACCTGCCGGAACTCGACAGCAGCAACCGCAACGTCCGCGAGGCCGCCGAGCGGGCCGCGCTCAACGCGCCGATCCAGGGCAGCGCCGCCGACATCATCAAGGTCGCCATGATCAACGTCGACCGCGCGATGAAGGACGCCGGGCTGAAGTCACGAATCCTGCTCCAGGTGCACGACGAATTGCTGTTTGAGGTGGCCGAGGGCGAGCGGGATGCGCTGGAGACCTTGGTGCGCGAGCAGATGGGCAGCGCCTACCCGCTGGACGTACAGCTCGAGGTGTCGGTGGGTTACGGCCCCAGCTGGGACGCCGCCGCGCACTAAGCGTCGGCGGCCAGGCCGATCCCGAGCGCGACCAGGATCGCGCCCATGGCGCGTTCGATGCGCTGACGAATATGGTTGCGGCTCAAGATGTTCCGGGCCTTGTCGGCCGCCAGGACGACGCCGACGCACCATGAGGTGTCGATGACGAGTTGGATGGCGGCGAGCACCAGCAGCGTCGGCAGCACCGGGCCGCCGGCCGGCAGGAACTGGGGGAGCACCACGATGCCGAACGCCGCGGCCTTCGGGTTGGCGGCGATCGACACGAGTGCCGCACGGAACGCCGCACCCGGGGTGCGTCCGCGCAGCGGCATGGTCACGGCCATGTCGGTGGGGTGTTTCGCACTGCGCCACGCGCTGATGCCCAGCCAGATCAGGATGGCGGCGCCGACGACGTGCAGCGCCAGCGACAGCCAGTGGTTGGCCGCCAGCAGGATCGACAGCCCACCACCGCCGGCGAGCGTCCACCCGCAGACGCCGATCTCATTGCCGACGACGGCCGCCAGACCGGCCTTGCGGCCGTCGCGCACCGAGCGGTGCAGGAACAGTGCCGTCGCCGGTCCGGGCAGCGCGGCCAGGATCACCGACGCGACCAGAAAGGCCGGCAGGACGTCGAGAAGGTGCGCGAGCATGCCGGTCACACCGCCCGGTAGTTGGTCAGCCACTGCAGCACCGGCGCCTGCGCCCGCGTGGCGGTCAGCCAGTACGCCTCCTCGGCATGCCGCTGATAGGTCCGCTGGTCGGCCAGGCCCCGGTCGATGCGGTCCCGGACGAACGCCAACTCGACGACCTGCACGGCGAATTCCTTCACCGATTTACCGGCCGGTGCGCCGCCGATCCGCGTCGCCGTCGCGATCGCTGCCTTGCGGGTCCGCATCGAGCCGAGCCACGTCGCCTCGTTGGGGGTGATCAGGCCGGAGGCGATGAGCCCGGGCAGCTTCTCGGCGACCACCCGCTGCTCGCGTCGGCGCCCCAGGACGCCCGTGACGATGGCGAGGGTGAAGATCGGCACCATCCAGAACAGGTAGACCGCGAAGTAGGCGCCGGCGCCGACGACGGTCGACCCGTTCCACAACATGTGCATGACCACCGCGGCGACGTAGCCGAGTCCGATGTAGAGCACCTTGGCGCCGGCGCCGCGATGCTGTAGTGCCAGATACACGCCGATGCCGGTCATGCTGGTGAACAGCGGATGCGCGAAGGGGCCCATGATCAGCCGCAGCGCGGCGGTGAGCAGGGAGTGTGCGATGGTCTCGCCCATGGCGATGTAGAAGATGTTCTCCAGCCAGGCGAAGCCCGCGGCGACGAAACCGGCGTAGACCAGGCAGTCCGTCAGCGAGTTGAGTTCGTTGCGGCGGCGGCCGGTCATCATCAGCAGCAGGAACGCGCCTTTGGCGGCCTCTTCGATCACCGGTGCGCCGATGGCCATCGCGGCGAAGCCGTCCTTGCCGAGCAGCGGCGTCGACATGGTTTCCAGGACCACCGAGATGACGACGCTGATGGAGGAACCCCAGATGAACGCGAAGATCAGCAGCCGCGGTGGCTCGGGCTCCCAGCGGTCGAACCACAGGTAGGTCAGCAGCACCACCGCGGTCGCGATACTGGCCAGGACGAAACCGATGGTCATGCCGATCGGGTTGGTCAGCGTGGTCAGGATCAGGACGCAGCCGATCAGCACACCGAGGCCGATGATCACGCCGAGGGGCGCACCGACCTTGCGGATTCGCCGCGGCATCGGCGCCAGATACGGGTATGGCGGCGGCACGGGCGACGGAGCGGGATACACGACACGAAGACTATCGGCGGAACGGCATTCCCCTGCAGTGGAGCAGACCGCGTTTGGCCTGCGTCTACGGGTCTAGTACCCTCGACAAGTACCTGTGTCCACATGGGCTGCGGGTGCATGTGAAGCGTCAGGCGGCAACGCCGCGACGCGTCACGAGAAACACAAACCATTTGTCCCTACGATTCAACCTGTCCGGAGCATCCCACCACATGCCAAGTCCCTCCATCACCTCGCCGCAAGTAGCCATCAACGACATTGGCTCGGCCGAGGACTTTCTCGCCGCTATCGACAAGACCATCAAGTACTTCAACGATGGCGACATCGTCGAAGGGACCATCGTCAAGGTGGACCGTGACGAGGTCCTGCTCGACATCGGCTACAAGACCGAAGGTGTCATTCCTTCTCGCGAACTTTCCATCAAGCACGACGTCGACCCCAACGAGGTCGTTTCCGTGGGCGATGAGGTCGAAGCCCTCGTTCTCACCAAGGAGGACAAGGAAGGCCGCCTGATCCTCTCCAAGAAGCGGGCTCAGTACGAGCGCGCCTGGGGCACCATCGAGGAGCTCAAGGAGAAGGACGAGGCCGTCAAGGGCACCGTCATCGAGGTCGTCAAGGGCGGCCTGATCCTCGACATCGGCCTGCGGGGCTTCCTGCCCGCATCGCTCGTCGAGATGCGCCGTGTCCGCGATCTGCAGCCGTACATCGGCAAGGAGATCGAGGCCAAGATCATCGAGCTCGACAAGAACCGCAACAACGTGGTGCTGTCGCGTCGCGCTTGGCTGGAGCAGACCCAGTCCGAGGTCCGCAGCGAGTTCCTCAACCAGCTCACCAAGGGCGCCATCCGCAAGGGTGTCGTGTCCTCGATCGTCAACTTCGGCGCGTTCGTCGACCTGGGCGGCGTGGACGGCCTGGTGCACGTCTCGGAGCTGTCCTGGAAGCACATCGATCACCCGTCCGAGGTGGTTCAGGTGGGCGACGAGGTCACCGTCGAGGTGCTGGACGTCGACATGGACCGCGAGCGGGTTTCGCTGTCGCTCAAGGCGACTCAGGAAGACCCGTGGCGCCACTTCGCCCGTACCCACGCGATCGGTCAGATCGTCCCGGGCAAGGTCACCAAGCTGGTTCCGTTCGGTGCGTTCGTCCGCGTCGAAGAGGGCATCGAGGGCCTGGTGCACATCTCCGAGCTGTCCGAGCGTCACGTCGAGGTCCCGGACCAGGTGGTCCAGGTCGGCGACGACGCGATGGTCAAGGTCATCGACATCGACCTGGAGCGTCGCCGCATCTCGCTGAGCCTCAAGCAGGCCAACGAGGACTACACCGAGGAGTTCGACCCGTCGAAGTACGGCATGGCCGACAGCTACGACGAGCAGGGCAACTACATCTTCCCCGAGGGCTTCGACGCCGACAGCAACGAATGGCTGGAAGGCTTCGAGAAGCAGCGTGACGAGTGGGAGGCCCGGTACGCCGAGGCCGAGCGCCGCCACAAGATGCACACCGCCCAGATGGAGAAGTTCGCCGCGGCCGACGCCGAGGCAGCTGCCCGCCCGGCGACCAGCGGTTCCTCGCGTTCCGAGGAGTCGACCGGTGGCACCCTCGCCAGCGACGCCCAGCTGGCGGCGCTGCGCGAGAAGCTCGCCGGCAACGCCTAAGTAGTTCAACGACAAATGCCCCGGCCCATTGGGTCGGGGCATTTGTCGTTGGTGGGCCCCCGATATGGTGTCGAGCGTGCTTCGTATCGGACTGAGCGGCGGCATCGGCGCCGGAAAATCCACTGTGTCATCGACCTTCGCGGCGGAAGGCGGCATCATCGTCGACGGTGATGTGATCGCCCGCGAGGTGGTGGAACCCGGCACCGAAGGGCTGGCCGCCCTGGTGGCGGCCTTCGGCGCGGACATCCTGCTGCCCGACGGTTCGCTCAACCGGCCGGCGCTGGCCGCGGTGGCGTTCAGCGACGAGGAGAAGCGCAAGACCCTCAACGGCATCGTGCACCCGCTCGTCGGCAAGCGCCGCGCCGAACTCATCGACGCCGCCCCGATGGGTTCGGTTGTGGTGGAAGATATTCCGCTGCTCGTCGAGTCGCAGATGGCACCGCTGTTCCCGTTGGTCGTCATGGTGCACGCCGACGAGGACGTGCGGGTCGCGCGGCTGGTCGAGCACCGCGGCTTTTCGGAGGAGGACGCTCGCGCCCGGATCGCGGCGCAGGCGACCGTCGAGCAGCGACAGGCCGTCGCGGACGTCTGGCTCGACAATCACGGCAGCGCCGACGAACTGGCCGCCGCGGCCCGCGAACTGTGGGAGCAGCGCATCGTTCCGTTCGCGCGCAATGTGCAGGCCGGCGTGCCGGCCACGGTGGCACCGGCCGTGGTGCCGTACGACGAGACGTGGCCCGAGCAGGCCCGCCGCATCGTGGCCCGGTTGAACACCGCGTGCGGCCACCGGGCGGTGCGGGTCGACCACATCGGGTCGACGGCGGTACCGGGCCTGGACGCCAAGGACGTCATCGACATCCAGGTGACCGTGAAGTCGCTCGACGTGGCCGACGAGCTCACCGATCTGCTGCTGGCCGCCGGCTACCCCCGAGTCGCGGACATCACCGAAGACGTGGCCCACACCGACGACAAGACGCTGTGGCAGAAGCGCTTTCACGCCTCCGGCGATCCCGGCCGGCCGACCAACGTGCACATCCGGGTCGACGGCTGGCCGGGCCAGCAGTTCGCCTTGCTCTTCCCGGTGTGGCTCGCCGCCAACCCCGACGAGCGGGTCGAGTACCTGGCGCTCAAACACGATGCGATGGCGGCCGCTCCGGCCACCAGCGGCGAGTACGCCGACGCCAAGGAGCCCTGGCTCGCCGGCGCGTACCGACGGGCCTGGGCCTGGGCCGACGAAACCGGTTGGCGCCCTTAGTGCGAGGCCGGCGTCGCGGGCGCGGCCGGGGTGGCCGGGGTGCCCGGTAGCTCAGCGCTGTACTGCTGGCTGGGATCGAAGTCGGTCACCGAACCACAGCTGAGCACGCCGTAGCCAGGGTCCTGGCGCTGCGGCGTCAGGCGCGGGGCGACGAACTGGTCGGCCTGGGCGACGATCTCGTCGTCGACCAGGATCTCGCAGTGCAGGCTGGCCGAGTACGGCCATTGGATCGACACCTGCATGCCGGCGTTCGCCGCGTTGTTCAGCACGGCCGAGGCTTCGAACGATTCGCCGGGGAGCAATGAGGGCGTCGCCGAATTGAGCTGTGTATCGGTGAGTCGATAGGTGATCAGCGTCCCGCGGGACACCCCGTCGATCCGGGCCCGGTAGGTGACGTTGTGCGGTCCCGCGCTGGGCGGTGCGCTGTCGCCGGCCGGCACCGCCGGCGGTGCGGGCGGTGCCGGGGGAGCCGGATCGGCAGCTGCCGTCGCAGCGAGAAACAGGGAGGTGCTCGTGGCCACTGCGGTGGCGCACGCGAGCGAAGCCGCGGCCAGTCGTCCGCGCCCGATCGATGTCATGGTTGTTGACATTACCCGTCGCGCCAGGTCAGTGACATACCGAGACTGGCTAGCCAATTGTTCAGCTGGTAATTGTGCTGGGCCAGCCCTTCGATGGCGGCCGTCGCCGTCGTGATGGCGCGTTCGCCGTCGTCGGTGCTCAGCAGGTGGTGACGCACCGCGTCGAGAAGTTCGTCGACATCCTCCAGCTCGACACTCTTGCCCGACCGGACGACCAGATCCAGGTAGTGGTCCTCGGACGTCCAGGCCTGTTCACCGGCGGTGAACCGGCCGACGTCGAGATAGAAGTCCTGGTCGCGCTCATGTCCCGAATTGAAATGGAAGACGCTGGCCCGCAGGCCGATCGACGGCAGCAGCCACGACTCCAGGTAGTGGAACTGCGGGCGGCCGGGGGTGGGACGCGCCATGTACAGGCCCCACGGCTCGACCCGGTACACGTCGACGGCCCGCACGATGCCTTTGGGATCGGTGTTCGTGCGGGCGGCCAGGTCGAACGTCTCGTGCTTGGGTGCGTGGATGGCGCCAGCGTACGCGCTCGTCCGGCGACCGGCAGCGCCTGTCGGTGCCCGCCTCTACCCTGGTACTCATGGCCTTCGCGACCGAATACCCCGTCCTCGCGCACTCGGAATACCGGCCGGTCGACGCCATGGTGCGGGCCGGTGGGCGCTTCGAAGTGGTCAGTCAGTACGAACCGGCGGGTGACCAGCCGGCAGCCATCGACGAACTCGAGCGCCGGATCGCCGCCGGCGAGCGCGACGTCGTGCTGCTCGGCGCCACCGGTACCGGTAAGTCCGCGACCACCGCCTGGCTCATCGAGCGGCTCCAGCGCCCCACGCTGGTGATGGCGCCCAACAAGACGCTGGCCGCCCAGCTGGCCAACGAGCTGCGGGAGATGTTGCCGCACAACGCCGTTGAATACTTCGTCTCGTACTACGACTACTACCAGCCCGAGGCGTACATCGCCCAGACGGACACCTATATCGAGAAGGACAGCTCGATCAACGACGACGTCGAGCGGCTGCGGCACTCGGCGACGTCGAGCCTGCTGTCACGCCGCGACGTCGTGGTGGTGGCCTCGGTGTCGTGCATCTACGGCCTGGGTACTCCGCAGTCGTACATGGACCGGTCCGTCGAGCTCAAGGTCGGCGACGACGTGCCGCGCGACGGGCTGCTGCGCCTGCTGGTCGACATCCAGTACAACCGCAACGACGTGGCGTTCACCCGCGGCTCGTTCCGGGTGCGTGGTGACACCGTCGAGATCATCCCGTCCTACGAGGAACTGGCGGTGCGCATCGAGTTCTTCGGTGACGAGGTCGAGGCGCTGTACTACCTGCACCCGCTGACCGGCGACGTGGTGCGCAAGGTCGACTCGCTGCGCATCTTCCCGGCCACCCACTATGTGGCGGGTCCCGAGCGCATGGCCATGGCCATCTCGACCATCGAGCAGGAGCTTGAGGAGCGGCTCGCACAGCTGGAAGGCCAGGGCAAGCTGCTGGAGGCGCAGCGGCTGCGGATGCGCACCAACTACGACGTCGAGATGATGAAGCAGGTCGGGTTCTGCTCGGGCATCGAGAACTACTCGCGGCACATCGACGGCCGCGCCGCCGGTTCGGCACCGGCGACGCTGCTGGACTATTTCCCCGAGGACTTCCTGCTCGTCATCGACGAGTCGCACGTGACGGTGCCGCAGATCGGCGCCATGTACGAAGGCGACATGTCCCGCAAGCGCAACCTCGTCGACTTCGGGTTCCGGTTGCCGTCGGCCGTCGACAACCGGCCGCTGACCTGGGAGGAGTTCGCCGACCGCATCGGTCAGACGGTCTACCTGTCGGCGACGCCCGGCTCCTACGAGATGGCGCAGTCCGGCGGCGAGTTCGTCGAGCAGGTCATCCGGCCGACGGGTCTGGTCGACCCCCAGATCGTGGTCAAGCCGACCAAGGGCCAGATCGACGACCTCATCGGAGAGATCCGCAAGCGCACCGAGCGCGACGAGCGTGTGCTGGTCACGACGCTGACCAAGAAGATGGCCGAGGACCTCACCGACTATCTGCTGGAGACCGGCATCAGGGTGCGCTACCTGCACTCCGAGGTCGACACGCTGCGCCGCGTGGAACTGCTGCGCCAGCTGCGGCTCGGCGACTACGACGTCCTGGTCGGCATCAACCTGCTCCGTGAGGGTCTGGACCTACCCGAGGTGTCGCTGGTGGCGATCCTCGACGCCGACAAGGAGGGCTTCCTGCGCTCGACGCGAAGCCTGATCCAGACCATCGGTCGCGCGGCGCGCAATGTGTCCGGCGAGGTGCACATGTACGCCGACAAGATCACCGACTCCATGCAGGCGGCCATCGAGGAGACCGAACGTCGCCGCGCCAAGCAGATCGCCTACAACGAGGCGAACGGCATCGACCCGCAGCCGCTGCGGAAGAAGATCGCCGACATCCTCGACCAGGTGTACCGCGAGGCGGAGGACACCGAGACCGTCGAGATCGGCGGTTCGGGCCGCAATGCCTCCCGCGGTCGCCGGGCCCAGGGCGAGCCGGGGCGTGCGGTCAGCGCCGGCATCGTCGAGGGCCGCGACATGGCGAACATGCCGCGTGCGGAGTTGGCGGACCTGATCAAGGACCTCACTGAGCAGATGATGAACGCGGCCCGGGATCTGCAGTTCGAGCTGGCGGCGCGCATTCGCGACGAGGTGGCCGACCTGAAGAAGGAACTGCGCGGGATGGATGCGGCCGGTCTGAAATGAGCGCTCCTTGACCTCAACCGCGGTTGAGCCCCTAGCGTCGCGGACGTGACCGACATGCGCGCCGAAACCGTGACGATCGGCAGCTGGCGGGAACTGCTCGGTCCCAAGTACCTGGGTGCGTCGACGGTGCTGGCCGGCGGCGTCGCGCTGTACGCGACCAACGAGTTCTTGACCATCAGCCTGCTGCCCAGTGCCGTCAACGACATCGGCGGCGGGCGGCTGTACGCGTGGGTCACGACGGTGTATCTGGTCGCGTCGGTGATGGCGGCAACGACAGTCAGCGGCATGGTGGCCCGGTTCGGCCCGCGTGGTGCAGGGCGCCGCGGGCGGCACGCTCGCCGGCCTGGGTTATGCGGTGATCAATACGGCTCTGCCGCAATCGCTTTGGCCAAAGGCATCGGCCCTGGTGTCGGCGATGTGGGGTGTCGGGACGCTGCTCGGCCCGTCGTCCGGCGGCTTGTTCGCGCAATTGGGCGTGTGGCGCTGGGCGTTCGGCGCGCTCGCTATCCTCACCGTCGCGGTGATGGTGCTGGTGCCGTTGAGCCTGCCGGGCAGGTCCGCTGATCGTGAACGCGAGCCGTTCCGGATTCCGCTGTGGTCGTTGATGATTCTCGGCGCCGCGGCCATGGCGATCAGTGTCGCGGGCATCCAGCGCAGCGTGCCGGTGATGGTGGTGCTGCTGGCTGCCGGCGTGGTGCTGGTCGGAATCTTCATCGTCGTGGATCGCCGGATGCCGGTCAGCGTGCTGCCACAGACCGCCTACGGGCCCGGTCCGTTCAAGTGGATCTATGTGACCCTGGGCGTATTGATGGCGGCCACCATGGCAGACATGTACGTGCCGCTGTACGGGCAGCGGCTGGCCGGCCTGGTGCCGTTGGCGGCAGGCTTTCTCGCGGTGGCGCTGAGCGTGGGCTGGACGGTGAGTGAGATCGTCAGTGCCTCGGTCACCACACCCGGCCGGACCGTGCGCATCGTGGCGGTGGCGCCGCTGGTCATGGCGGTCGGGCTGGCCGCCGCGGCGCTGAGCCAGGTCGATGGGGCGTCGCCGGCGGTGGTCGCGGTCTGGGCGTTCTCGCTTCTGGTCACCGGCATCGGCGTCGGCATGGCGTGGCCCCACCTGTCGGTGTGGGCGATGGGCCGGGTCGACGATCCCGCGCAGGGCACGGTGGCCGCGGCGGCGATCAACACAGTGCAGCTGATCTGCGGGGCGTTCGGCGCCGGCCTGGCCGGCATCGTCGTCAACACTGTCGATCGGCCCGATGCCGTAGGGGCCAGTTGGTTGTTCGCCGTCTTCGCCGGCCTCGCGGCGCTCGGTGGCGTGGCGTCGTTCCGGGCCGGTAAGGGCGTGAGCTAGCGCCGGTACAGTCGGCTTCGTGTCAATCCTCGCCAGGCCCGTCGTTGCCGATGCTGTCGCACGGCTGTTCTCGTCGACAATCAATCCCGCGCCGAAACCGGGCGTTCGATTTCCTGAAATCCCCGGCAACACAACGTCAGTGGTGATTCCGACCCGGCACGGCGATACGGCGGCAACGGTGTACTGGCCCGAGCCGAGTGAGCGTGCGGCGGGCGTCTACGTGAACGTCCATGGTGGTGGCTTCGTCGTCGGCCACCGGGAACAGGACGATCCGTGGTGTCGTTTTCTTGCTGCGCACGCGAATGTGGTTGTGGTGAATACGGATTACGTGCTGGCGCCGGGACACCGGTTTCCGGCCCCCGTCGAGCAGGTGTACGACGTCCTGGTCTGGGCGTCGGCTGCCGAACGCGAATGGGACGGCAGCAAGCTCTGTGTAGGAGGTCAGAGCGCCGGCGGCAGTCTGTCGGCGGCTGCGGCTCGGCTTGCCTTGGAACAGGACGGACCCGAGCTCAAGCTGCAGATGTTGCACTATGCGCCACTGGATCTGGTGACGGCGAGCAAGGACAAACATTCTCCGTTGGGCGCCAAGGCCATCATGCGGCCGTGGATGAGCGAAGTGTTCGACACCGCGTACATCCCGGACCCTGCGCAGCGCCGCGATCGGCTGGCCTCGCCGGCATGGGGCAACAACGCCGACGGCATCGGCGGCATCGCCCCCGCGTTGATCGTCACCGCTGAGCACGACCGGCTGCGCGATGAAGCATGGCGGTACGCCCAGAAGCTGGACGCCGTCGGCGCTCTGGCGGAGTACCACGAGGTGCCCGGCGTCGACCACGGCTACAACATCATGAGTAGCGCGACAGACGTCACGCGCGGCGTGTACGAGTTGATCGCCGGACACGTCAGCCGGGCGATCGCGGATTGACTACTCGGGGTCCTCGTCGAATTGACGGACCGCGGTGACACCCTCGACCTGGGCGAGCAGGTTCGCCGCGCGCACGACGCCGGACCCCACGAGCGTCAGCTGCACCCCGACGTGGCCGGGCGGTGCGCCGAGCGGTTCCCCGGGCGGATCGGTTTCGAGGTCGGTGATCTGCCAGTCGCGCCGGCCGCACGCCTGCAACACATCTCGTAGAACACCGCGGTCGTCGGCGTACGTGATGTGGAGGCGGACCGACCCGCCCAATCGCGAAGCCAGCCGTCGCGCCAGTGGCATGAACCCGATGATGATCAGCAGGTGCATCCCGGTCATCACGGTGGCCAGCAGGAGTAGTCCGGCGCCGGCCGCCATGCCGATCGCCGCCGATTCCCAGACCGAGGCGGCGGTGGTCAGCCCGTGCACCGAACCCCGGCGCACGATGATGATGCCCGCGCCGAGGAACCCGATGCCCGAGACGATCTGGGCCGCGACACGTGACGGGTCGACGACCACCAGACCTGGCGTCAGCACGTCGCCGAACCCGTACTTGCTCACCAACATGATCAGCGCCGCTGCGGTGCCGACGATGGTCTGCGTGCGCAGCCCGGCACTCTTGCCCTGGATTTCCCGTTCGAGTCCGATCAGTGCGGTGAGGCCGAACGCGACCACGAGTTCGATGATCTGCCGCGAGCCCTGCCCGGGTCCGCCGAAAAAGGCGGGGTCTGCCAGCCACTCCATGAGGGACAAACTAATGCGCGCCGATGACTTTTGGCGGCAGTCGAAGTCTGTCTTTGTAGAGGCCGATTTCTGACAAGGAGTGATGCCCATGTCCGCGCAACCAACTGCCTATCCCGACGTCGTCACGCGGGAGGAATGGCTCGGGGCCCGCACAAAGCTACTGGCCCGGGAGCGGGAGGCGACGCATCTGCGCGACGCCGTCAACGCCGAACGCCGTCGGCTCCCGATGGTGAAGATCGAGAAGGACTACGTCTTCGACGGACCCGATGGCGCCGTCAGCCTGCTCGACATGTTCGAGGGCCGCAACCAGCTGTACATCCACCACTTCATGTGGATCGATGCGATCGATGCCGGCTGCCCGAGCTGCACTGCCGCGGCTGACCTGACGTTCACCGAAGGGGATCGAGAGCTGTTGCACGGCAAGGGCGTCACGTTCGCGTGTGTGTCCCGGGCGCCGTACGAGAGCATCGCGCGCTACCGCGACCAGCACGGCTGGACGTTCCCCTGGTACTCGTCGCGCGACGGCGACTTCACCTATGACTTCCACGTGACACTCGACCCGGCGCGAGCGCCGAGCGAATACAACTACAAGTCGCTCGATGAACTGCACGCCGACGGCTGGACCGATGACGACCTGCGCGGAGACTGGCCTGGCGCAAGCATTTTCCTGCGCCGCGGCGACGAGGTGTTCCACACGTATTCGGCGTACGCGCGCGGGCTCGACCATTCGGCGGTCGGCTATCCGTTCCTGGATCTGACCCCGTACGGCCGTCAGGAGCCGTGGGAGGACTCACCGGCCGGCTGGCCGCAGGGTGGCCCGGCGGTGGGTCGGCCGGTGGGGGATTGCTGCGAGGGGTAGCAATCACCGCGATCTCAACCCTGGGCGGCAGGCGCACGCACTGGCACTGTGGTCATCAGTGCGGGTGTGGCTGAGTGGCTAGGCACCGGCCTGCAAAGCCGTTCACACGGGTTCGAATCCCGTCACTCGCTCCACTGATAGAAGCTCGGCAGGTCTCACCACCTGCCGAGCTTCTATTTTGGCGGGTGCTCTTCGAAGATGAGCTTCCGTGCGACCTCATACAGAGGGATGTTCAATTCCTGCGAGAGCTTCGTCAGCATCGTGAAGGCCGCACCTACGGGGACGTCGAACCGTTCCATCAGGATGCCCTTGGCTTGGCCGATGATGTCCCGCGACGCCAACGCACTCTGGAGCTCTTCGCCGCGGCGCGCATTGGCGAGTCCGATCGCGGCGTGAGCCGCCAGCGTCAGGGCGGTCTGCTCGACGTCATGGGTGAAGACGTTGGCCTCCTCGGAATACAAGTTGAGCGTCCCGAGCTCTCTTTCGTTGGTGTAGAGCTGAATGGACAGACTCGAGCGCACCGGTGTCTGAGCGCGCAACGCGGTGACAAAGGCCGGCCACCGCGTCTCGGTCGCATAGTCCTCGACACGGACGGTGTACAGGTTCCAGATCGATTCCAGGCACGGCCCTTGGCCGAGTTCGTCCTGCAACCTGTCGAGCGTTCTGGGGATCGGTCCGGTGGCCGCCACCGACTCGACAGTCCGGCGGCGACGATTGACAACAAGCGTCACTCCGCCATGTGTGACCTTGGGCAGCAGTTGGGTGGCGGTTTCGGTCACTTCGAGCAACAAGCGGTCAGAATCGAGATCCATGACCTGTTGGCTCTGCAGGGTGCGCGCCAACCGCGACAATTCAGAGGAAAGTCCGTCTGTGACTTCAGTTTCGGCACCCATGACGCCGCCTCCAGTCCTCTGCCGGTTCAGTATCAAGACGACTGCGCGCAACAAGGTCCTGACGTGCAGTGTAGCGACCGACAATGGGGGTACGCTCCCGCTAGCGATGGAGAAGGCAAGGTTGTCTGTATTTCTTCCGCGCGAGGTGGTCAGCGGTGGCAACTTCGGTGTTGAGAAGCCAGCATGGAGCCGCTGATCCCCGTTCTGGCTCACGCGTGGCCACCCCCGAAAGTCTCGCTTTCCCAGGGGCATTCACGTGTTGCTCAGAGTGGCGGTGGGATGTGTGGTTCCCCCGAGATCGTGGAGGGTTCCTTATGCCGCTTCCGGCGTGATGTTGGATTCCCTGATCTCGTAGTTGACCGGCGATAGCCCGTCAGCGGCGCTGTGCCGACGCTGGTGATTGTAGAAGGTGTAACACCAATCGATCACCACAGCCTGCGCGTGAACGGTATCACGGAACTTATTGCGGGATAACACTTCCCATTCCAATGAAGAGAAGAACGCTTCCGCGGCGGCGTTATCGAAACACGACCCCACACGGCCCATCGACTGCCGAATACCCAAGGTCCGGCACAACGTGGTGAACACCTTCGCGGTATAAGTGCTGCCGCGATCGGTGTGAAATATGACCCGTTCGGACTCCTCGTCGCGCCAGATCGCTTGGCGGCCACCGCGGGCGACTACGGCCATGTTGATCGCCGCGCACGCCAACTCGGCATCCGGGTGCAGTCCCATCGCCGCCCCCAACAACCGCCGACTGTAGAGGTCGATCACCGTCGCCAGATACAGCTTCTGCCCGCACTCGGTGGGAATCTCGGTCATATCGCCCACCCATTTACAGTTCGGCGCGGCCGCAGTGAAGTCCCGTTTAACCAGGTCAGGGACCTTCGGCGCCGTCTTGTCCTGCTTGGTCAGCCCACCCCGGCGGCGGATCTTGCGGGCCACCAAACCTTGGCGGCGCATCGAATCGGCCACCGTGTTCTCCGATACCTGCCAGCCCAGATCCCGCAGGTCAGCGACCAGCCGCGGCGAACCGTGCAACCCCTTGGCCGCCGTGAACGCCTCAGCGACTGCGGCATCGAGTGCCACGCGGCGCCGATCGGTGTCGGTGTGCACCCCATCATGGTTGCCGGCGCGGCCGAGCCACTTGTAGAACCACGACACACCAACACCCAACAGCGCGCACGTGATCGTATGGGGCACACGGTATTTGGTCCTCTGGTCGGCGATGAAGCGTGCCACGCTCACTTCGTCGCCTCCTTCACCCACAGGACCACCGATCGCTTGAGGACATCACGCTCCATCCTCAGCTCCGCCACCTCGGCGCGCAGCCGCTTAAGTTCGGCCACATCGTCCTTGGACATCTCACCGCGGCCCTCCCGCGCTTCCCGCGCCCGGGTCACCCAGTTGCCCAGGGTGCCCTCGTTCACCCCCAGATCCCGAGCCACCGCCGCGATCGACTTACCCGTCTCCTCGACGATCCGGACCGCTCCCTCACGGAACTCCCGGTCGTACTTCTTCCGCTTCTCTGACATCGCTACTCCTTATAGCTGATGCCTCCACGGTCTCGGGGGAAGGTCAGATGTCAGTGTCTGCAGGCGGGCGCTCGGTCGTCTCGTGCGATTGCTGTTGTTCTTCGGCCTGCCGGGCGGCTTCTCGTTCTTGGCGTTCTTTGCGTTGGCGGTCGAAGGCTTCTTGGGCGGCCTCTTGAGCGTCGATGTCGGCTTGGTTGAGGGCGCGTTCGTAGGCGATCTGCTGGGCTTGATCTTGCGCGCGGGTGCGGCGGCGGAGGGGCATCATGATGTCCCGGCCGGGGGCCGGTGCGGTGGTGTCCAGGTCGATGGCATCTGGTGGCGGATTCGGCAGCGGTGTGTCGGTGACCGTGCGGGGGAACAAGATTCGGCTCTCGGGCACGCTGATGTAGGTGTGGCCGGTCGGGGCGGTCCACACAATGCTGCCGTCGGGTTGTTGACGGTCCCGCCAGCCATCAGGCCCACCGTAGAACGTTTTCAACAGGTGGTGTTTGCGGCATTTCGGGCTCAGGTTCCCTGGATGAGTCGGCCCGGCCGGCCACGGCACGGTGTGGTCGATATCGGAGGCCGTGGCCGGGTGGTCGCAGCCGGGGAACATGCACGTCATCGCCCGCATCCGCACGAATTCATCCATCGCGGCCGAGGGCCGGTACCGCGGCACTTCATCCAAATCGGCGGCGGAGGCGACGGTGCGGACCTTCGCGCCGCGCGCCACCAGATCCGCCAGCACCGCCGGAGGGACGACACCGCCGCCGAGGACATAACCGACCGGCGTGCGCACCGGCGCCGGAGGCTTCGCAGCGGCGGGGACGGAAGCGGGAACGGGCGCCGCGGGAGCTGCCGGCGTGGGCGCAGGGTCGCTGGCCGGAGCGGCCGCAGCAGGGGTCGGGGTGTCGGCGGGCCGCGAGTCGGCCGCCAGTGCAGGCGCGGGCTCGCGCACGGGCTCGGGTTCGGCGGTGAAGAAATGCTCGGGCGCAGGCTCGGGCGTGAACACCGGCTCAGACGCTGACCGGGTCGATGCCGGAGTCGCAGGCGCAGCCGGATCCCCATTCAGCAGCGGATCGGCCACCGGCACGGGCAGGCCATCGGTGAGTACATGAATCATCACCGCCGTCGCCCGGGCATCCGGGCCGGCGGCCGGGCAGTCCGGGTCACCGCATTGGCAGGCCAACCGATCCCCGCGGGCCGCTAATACCCCCAGCGCGTCGGCACGCCGCTGCCCAAAGGTTCGGGGATCCTGGTCGCAGACTTGCCTGGCCATCTCGGTCAGCACCCGATCCAGCAGTTCGGCATCGGTGGCGAGCAGGGCACCCCAGATGGAGGCCACCCCGGTCTCGTCATCGGGCTTGCCGATCCCGACCCCGCGCCGGCGCGCCGCCGAGCGGACCTTCAGGACCGCGGCCGGGTCGAACTTCTGCACCCAGCCATCGATCTTCTTCTCGATCTTCTTGCGGGACAACCCCGCCCACTCGCACAGTGCTCCCGCCAGCGCGGCGTCGATGACGGCGAGGGTGTTGGGGTCCTCCACCAGGCGGGTGCGCCAGCAGATCGTGCCGACCGTGCGCGCCGAGACCCCACCATCGGCGAACACCGCCGCCACCTTCGGCAACCGGAACCGCAACGCGACGGCGATCGACAACTGCCCCGACGCCTCGCGCTTCCCGAGACCGAGTGCGGCCCCGACTTCAGCGACCGCGGCGTCCCAGCCATCGCACGCCCACCACTGCCGGCCATCCTGGTCATCGACACGCAACATCGCCAGATCAGCGATGGCCGTCAGCCGGCCCGCAGCGCTCTGGTTCTCCACCCGCGCAAAATGGATCATCAAGTCGACCACGCCGGCATCGTGGAGCAGCACACCGCCGGCCCCGATACCAGAGTGTTCGAACACGTGTGGCGCTCCACGGGTTTTCGTGGGCGCCTTTGCGCTGTTCAGGGGCTATTTTAGGTTGTGCGCCTGGGGTTTTGA
>NZ_JBJIAO010000051.1:0-33788 GCF_045310825.1 Mycobacterium sp. SMC-21
TCAGATCATCCTCGGGAAGGTGCGCCCTTTCCTACGCCGCCTCGCCGAGGCTCATCCACAGGTTCTGATCATTGCTCTTGTCGGACCGTCGTCATACGTTGATCCCAACGCTTGATGGAGGGCCGATGCGCAACCCCGGCGAGTTCATCGGGCCCAAGTCGCGCCCTGTGCCGCGGCCATGCGTCGAACGTCCGGCGTCCTAGCAGGCACGAATCGCAAACCCAAACCCGCGCGCGGTACCGTTGCCATATGTCCACTACACGGCGTAGGAGGCCAGCGCTCATCGTGCTGGTGACCGTCGCTGCCCTGGGCTGCATGGCCCTGGCCTGGTGGCAGTGGTCGCGCTTCCAGTCGAGCGCCGGCACCTTCCAGAACCTGGGCTACGCCCTGCAGTGGCCGATGTTCGGTGCCTTCTGCTTCTACGGCTACTACAAGTTCGTCCGCTACGAAGATCAAGGCCCCGTAGCGCCGGCCACCAATGAGCCCACCGAAATCCCCGAGGGCCTGCTCCCCGAGCGCCCCAAGGCCGCCAAAGACACCGCGGACCCCACCCTCAACGAATACAACGCCTACCTCGCCGAACTGGCCGAGAACGACAAACAGGACAGGACCACCACATGACCGAGTCGCAGCCGACCACCCTGTCGAAAGACACCATCCGCAAGGCATTGACCGCCTACCGCGTGATGGCGTGGGCGACCGGTCTCTGGCTCATCGCCCTCTGCTACGAGCTGGTCGCGCACTACATCTTCAACGACGCCAGCCTGAACTGGATCGGCATCGTCCACGGCTGGGTGTACTTCGCCTACCTGCTCTGCACGTTCAACCTTGCGGTCAAGGTCCGCTGGCCGCTCGGGCAGACCATCGGCGTCCTGTTCGCCGGCACCGTCCCGCTGATCGGCATCATCGTCGAGCACTTCCGCACCGAAGATGTGAAGAAGCGCTTCGACCTCTGACCGTCAGCCCAGGTGCTTGAGCACCTCGACGGCCAACTGCTCGCCGCGATCCTCCTGGAGGAAGTGCGACGCCCCTTCGATCCGCACCTGCTCGTCGACCGTCGGAAGCAGGTCGACGAACGCCTCGCCCGCGCGCGGATACGGGAACACCGGGTCCTGGTCGGAGAACGCCACCAGCGCCGGCTTCTCCCAGCGGGACAGCGCATCGGTCACGGCCTTCATCTCCGTCGCACCCGCCGCGTCCTCCGCGATCGGCACCAGGAGCGGGAACTGCGCGGCGCCGGCCTTCGACTCGACGGTCGGGAACGGCGCGTCGTAGGCAGCGACGACCTCAGGCGGCAGGTCGGTCGTCGTCGCGCCTTGAATCACGAAGCCGACGGGCAGGTCGGGGTTGGCCTCCGCGAACGCACGCCACGCCATGAAGCCCTTCGACACCCGACCCGTGAACAGCCCGGTGTTGAAAATCGCCAGGGCGCCAACCTGATCCGCGTTCTCTACCGCCCAGCGCAAGCCGATCGGTCCGCCCCAGTCCTGCACGACAACGGTGGCGTCCTGCAAGCCGAGCTCGCCCAGCACCTGGGTCACCAACTCGACGTGCCGGTCATAGCTGTACCACCGCCGGTCGGTCGGTTTGTCCGAGCGGCCGAAGCCCGCGTAGTCGGGGACGATCACCCGGTGCCCGGCCTCAATGAAGGGGTCGATCATCTTGCGGTACAGGTACGCCCACGTCGGCTCGCCGTGGAAGCAGACGATGGGCTTGCCGTCGCGGGGCCCCTCATCGAGGTAGTGCATGCGCAGCCCGTCGACGTCGACGTAGTTGGGGGCGAAGTCGTAGCTCGGCAGATTCGCGAAGCGTTCGTCGGGCGTACGGAAGACCTCAGCGGTAGTCATGTCGTCAACTTACCACTAGTTGACCGACCGGTCAACTAGTAATTACGATCCACAGATGCCCCGAAGTTCCGACGCCCGCGACCGCTTGGTCGCCACCGCCGCACGGCTGTTCCTCGAACGCAGCTACCAAGCCGTCGGCGTCGACGAACTCTGCCGCGCGACCGACATCAAAAAGGGCAGCTTCTATCACTACTTTCCGTCGAAATCGGAGCTCGCCAAAGCCGTTGTCGACTTACACGCCAAGGCATTTCAACGCCAGCTGACCGGCTCCCCCGCCGCGACACCGGCCGACAAGCTGCATGCCATCCCGGACGCCATCGGCGCCATCCAGTCGGCGCTCGAAGCCCAATTCGGCCGCGCCGTGGGCTGCCCCTTCGGTAATTTCGCCGCGGAACTGTCCACCACCGACGACGATCTGCGCGAGCACCTGGCCCACACCCTCAAGACGATGGAACACCATATGGCGGTCATCGCCACCGAGGCCTCAGCGGCCGGAGCGCTGCGCCCCGGCACCGATCCACAGCAGCTCGCGCACGCACTACTCGCGCAGTATCAGGGCATCATCCTGCTGGCGAAGCTGAACGACGCCGGCGTCGCGCACCTCGCTCCCGCACTGCATGGCTTCATCGACGGCTATCTGACCGAGCCGAGCAATCTCTGACGCTGGCTACCGTCGAGACCAACTGAGTGGCGGAAAATGGGCTCGATGATCGCCGCGCAGTTGGTCTCGGCAACTTTGTCACGACGCCTGGCCCCACAACGCGCCATTGAAACGCAGATCGACGTCGTCCGCCACTCCCCGCGCTGCACGTGCACGGGCGATACGTCGCAGCACCACGCCCGCAGGGTCGCGCGACGTCACCCGGATGACGAGCCAATCCATTTCGACCATCTCCTCGACCCGCGCGATGTCCTTGCGAACCTGCTCGGGATCCATGTGATGCCTACCCTCGTACTCGACGGCGATCATCAAATCCGGCCATGCGAAGTCGACAACGCCGATCAAGGAGCCGTACTCGTTGCACACCGGATACTGGCTCTCCGGTTTCGGGAATCCGGCCCGAATGATCAACAACCGCAACAACGTTTCTTGCGGCGACTGCGCCTTCGGGTCAACGAGGGCTACGGTTTTGCGCGCCTGCACTATCCCCCGCTTGCCTTTGTGGCGCTCCGCTGCTGCCGCAATGGCGGCAACCGACAGCCTGGCGGCCCGCGCCAAGGAATCAATCGCCGCGACAGCTGGATCCTCCGGAAGTCTGCGCGCCAGATCGACCGCGGTGCGCGATGCGGTCGTCAGACGCATCTCACCGATCTGGCATATGTCGCCATTGTCGAGGTCGTCCTCCCAGACCACAACGCCCCGCGCGGGGCGGCTATACCGGTCGAAAATGTGCGCAGGGCAATCCGCGCCGATAAACCGCGCGCCATGAAAAGCCGCAGCGGAGTAGCCACCGAGCACACCCCGGCGCTTCGACCGCAGCCACGCCGCTTTCGCGCGCATGATCGCGGTCGGCCTCGTGCCTCTCGGCACGTAGACGTCCTTGTGCACGGCGACAAAGTTCGTCCGCAACTGATGCCGGGTCAGGCGTCCTGCCGACAACGCCTCACTCCCTATGAATGGCTCCCCCACCGGTGCAGTGTGCGCAGCCGCGCGCAGCTCTCGCCATTACGAGCGAGCTGAGCCTGTGGATAACTCCGGCGAAACCAACCGGATGGCGGAAATCGGGCTCGCCAATCGCCATTCAGTTGGTCTCGGCGACTTCGTGCGACAACGCGCCCTCAGGAACCAGCCAACTCCCGCAGCGCCGGCACCAGCTGCGCCAGCGCCCGTCCGCGGTGTGACGCCGCATCCTTCTCCGCCGGCGTCAGCTCCGCCGCCGACACCGAACCACCGGCGGGCACGAAGATCGGGTCATAACCGAAACCACCCGAACCCCGCGGCTCACGCGCGATGGTGCCCGGCCATTCGCCCCGCACCACCACAGAACCCGACGACGACACCAGCGCGCAGCACGACACAAACGCGGCACCGCGACGCTCGTCCGGCACGTCCTGAATCTGGCCCAACAACAGCGTCAGGTTCGCCGCGTCATCCCCGTGCCGCCCGGCCCACCGGGCCGACAACACCCCGGGCATGCCGTTCAGCGCGTCGACCGAAACCCCGGAATCGTCTGCGACACAAGGGATTCCAGTGGCCGCAAAGCCATCACGAGCCTTAGCCAACGCGTTCTCTTCAAACGTCGCGCCGGTTTCGGGTGCCTCGGGGAACGCCGGCACATCGTCCAACGACAACAAGTTCAGACCCGTGATGCCTGCGGCGTCCAGCACCCGTCGCAACTCCACAAGCTTCTTCGCGTTGCGCGAAGCGACGAGGAGCTCAGGCACCAAACGCCTTCTTGGCCGGCGCTGTCGACTCCGGCAGCACACCCGGGTACGGCAACTCCAGCGCCTCACGCTGCAGCGCGAACAACTGGTCGCACGCCGCCAGCGCGGCATCGAGAAGCTTGTCCAGCGTCGACCGCGGGAACGTCGCACCTTCGCCGGTGCCCTGCACCTCGACCAGGGTTCCGGTGTCGGTGGCGACGACGTTCATGTCGACCTCGGCGCGCGAGTCCTCCGTGTAGGGCAGGTCCGTGCGGACCCGGCCGTCGACCACGCCGACCGACACGGCTGCGATGGCACACGACAGCGGGCGCGGATCCTTCAGTCGTCCGGCGGCGGCCAGATAGGTGACGGCGTCAGCCAGCGCCACGTAGGCGCCGGTGATCGCTGCAGTGCGGGTACCGCCGTCGGCCTGCAGCACGTCGCAGTCGATGGCGATGGTGTTCTCGCCGAGGGCGCTGAGGTCGATGCACGCGCGCAGCGAGCGGCCGATCAATCGGCTGATCTCCTGGGTCCGTCCGCCGACGCGACCCTTCACCGACTCGCGGTCGGAGCGGTCATGCGTGGCGGCCGGCAGCATCGCGTATTCGGCGGTCAGCCAGCCCAGCCCGGAACCCTTGCGCCAGCGCGGCACACCTTCGGATACCGAAGCGGTGCACATGACCCGCGTCTCGCCGAACTCCACCAATACCGACCCTGCCGGGTGCTTGGTGAATCCTCGGGTGATCTTTACCGGGCGGAGTTCGTCGTCAAGGCGACCGTCTTCTCGTCTGGACACCCGACAACCCTAGCGGGCCGCCGTCAGCGCGGCGGCGGCTTACCGGCTGGTGATGTCGAACGACTCGTTGCACACCACGGCGTGCACGGGTCCGTCGAACTCGGCTTTGGCCTCGCTGATGACGTCCTCGCGGGACGTCCACGGCGGGATATGCGTCAGCAGCAGCTCTTTGACGCCGGCCTCGCGGGCCGCACGCCCGGCCTCGGTGCCGGACAGGTGCAGCTTCGGCGGACGGTCCGGCGAGTCGGTCCACGACGCCTCGCACAGGAACACGTCGGCGCCACGGGCCAGGTCGATCAACGCGTCGCAGTAGCCAGTGTCGGCGGAGTAGACGAGCGTCGCGCCGGACGGATCGGTGAAGCGCATGCCATAGGACTCGGTCGGGTGGCACACCAGTCGCGGCGTCACGGTCAGCGAGCCGATCTCCACGTCCTGGCCGTCGACCCAGACCTGAATGTCGAAGATGTCGGTGATGTCGTCGATCTCGCCGCCCTCGGGCGACGACGCCGCACCCAGCCGGTGCCAGGTGGCCGCCGGGCCGAACATCAGCGCGCGGCCAACCGGAGGATTCGGGTGATACCGACGCCAGACGAACAGCCCCGGCAAGTCCAGACAATGGTCGGCATGCAGATGTGACAGCAATATATTTACGGCGCCCGGATCAGCATGACGCTGCAGTGCGCCGAGTACGCCCCCACCGAAGTCGATAACCATCGGCGTGGTGTCCGGAGCGGTCAGCAGATAGCCCGAGGCCGGAGAATCCGGCCCACCCACGCTGCCGGAGCAACCGAGAATGGTGAGGCGCACACCCCTAGCTTGCCACGTCAACACGTCCTGCGACGAAAAGACGGCACCATTGGGCGGCCAGTTTCTCGATTGGTCCCGAAAGCGATACCGGTCACGCTTCCGGCAACACCGCGTGCGGCGAATTCGAAATTCAGCAAATTACGTCGGAATCGACGGCAGAGCTGAACCCTTACGCCGTTCGCGCGCTTCCCTTTCCGGACTGCTCAGCAAATACGCGGCGAACACGCCCGCGATGCCACCGCACAGATGGCCCTGCCACGACACGCCGAATGTCCCCGGCAGCGCGCCCCACAGCACACCCCCGTACACGAACAACACGATGATGCCGACGACGATCTGCCACGCGTGCCGCGTGAAGAACCCGAACACGATGAGGAACGTCAGCCATCCGAAAATCAGCCCGGACGCCCCGATGTGGACGGACTCCACACCGCGCGGCGCACCGATGTTGCCGATCAGCCAGGTGCCGAAGCCACCGAGAATCCAGATGATCAGCGTCGCCCCGAGGAAGCGGCCCATGCCCGCAAGCGTCACCAGGAACCCGAGCACCAGAGCCGGGCCGGTGTTCGCGATCAGGTGCGCCCAGTCGGCGTGCAGCAGCGGCGCCCACAAGATGCCCCAGAGCCCGTCGGTCTCCAGCGGCCGGATGCCGTCCTGATTCAGCTCCTGGTTGTGCAGCGCGTCCCAGCCCTCGATGAGCCACAGCAGCGCGACGAAGCTGATGATCGTGACGCCGCCGACCTTCCACGGCGCAGGCGGCTTCGGCTTCGACGACGTGGGCGACAGGTCGTACGTCATGCGCGCTCCGCTCCGCTACTCGCTGGCGTCATAGAGCCAGGTTACCGGCGCGGCGCCTTATCCGAAGGCTCCCGGCAGCAGGCCGCGGTAGGTCGGGATATCGGCGATCGACTCGGCGGCCAGCACGCCGACCATCACGGCGGTCGCGAGCGCGTCGGCGGCGGCCGCCCCGATCTCGGAGATGAGTCGCGTCTCCGGGTTCATCTGTTCCGGCGTCGCGGGGTCCGGCTCGATGCGGACCCGCCCGGTCGCGAGCGCGAAGACGGTGTCACCGTCGACGGCGGTGTGCGCCGGACGGATGGTGTGGGCGAGGCCGTTGTGCGCGGCGACGGCCACCTTCTTGCATCCGGCCGGGCTGAGGGCGGCGTCGGTCGCGACGACGGCGATGGTCGTGTTGAGCGGCTTCGGGTCCTTCACGCGGATGCGGTACGCCTCGATCTGGTCGGACGGCGGAGGCTGTAGCCCGAAACGCGCGATCTGGTCGGCCGCCCAGGGCAGGCCGGTCTGCGGGTCGACGACGTGGCCCGCCGCATTGACGATGACGAGCGCGCCGACGGTGACGCCGTTGTCGAGCGTCACCGACGCCGTGCCGAGACCACCCTTGAGCGCCCCGGCCCGTGCACCCGCGCCCGCGCCCGCGTTGCCGGTGCGCACGTCGGTGCCGGCGTTGGCGACGGCTGCGTAGCCGAACTCCGCCGTCGGCCGTTTCGCCCACGCGCCGACGGGCAGATCGAAGATCACCGCCCCTGGCACGATGGGCACCCGACCGCCGGGCATCTTCACCCCGCGGTCGTGCTCCTCGAGCCACGTCATGACGCCGTCGGCGGCGGCGAGCCCGAAGGCGCTGCCGCCGGTGAGGACGATCGCGTCGACGTGCTGCACGCTGTTGGACGGGTCGAGCAGGTCGGTCTCGCGGGTGCCGGGCGCTCCCCCACGCACGTCGACCGCCCCGATGGTCCCTGGCGGAGCGAGGACGACGGTGGTGCCGGTGGCCCAGCCGCCGCCCAGGGTGGCGTCTTCGATGCGGTCGTGATTGCCGACGAGGATGCCGACGACGTCGGTGATGGAGCCTGTCACCGCTCGTCCAGCAGGCTCAGCACCAGGTACTCCTGCAGATACGTCAGCCACTGGTACACCTCCAGATGCCCCGCCATCGGATGGTCCGGCGAAAGCCGTTGTGGCCCATCGGGTCCGATGTCCAGCATGGCGCCGAGAGCCAGACGGACATCGTTGATCGCGGCCGCCCAGGCCTCGGCCTGCTCCTCGGTGAGCTCGAATTTTCCGGCTGGGTCCGGCAGGGAATCCAGAAGCCGTTGGGCAGCTTGCCGTTTGGCGTCGACGATGGTGGGCTCGTGCAGGCTGCGCAGTGCACCGTTGAGGCTCTCACCGGCAGCGCGGCCGTCCGGGTGCTTGGCGGGATCGTGGTAGAAGTCCGGCAGCAGCCGGCGCATGGTGTCGTCGTCGGGCGCCTGCGACGGCCCGATCTTCATGCCCGTCAGCTCGGCGAGTTCGTCACGCGGTGAAGAGGATTCGCGATCGTCGAGCATCTCGATCAGCGAGCCGACCAGGTTGCGCAACATCGTGACCTCGTGCGCTTCCAGACCCGACTTGATACGCACGCCCGACGACGTGTTGACCCGCTTCCACTTGCGCACCGCTCAGTGGTCCTGCTGCATGGTTGCCCACAGTCCGGCTGCGTGCAGTTTGGTGACGTCGACCTCCATCGACTCCCGGCTGCCCGCCGAGACGACGGCCTTGCCCTCGGTGTGCACCTGCATCATCAACTCGGTGGCACGCACCTCGCTGTAACCGAACAGCTTCTGGAAGACGTACGTCACGTAGGTCATCAAATTCACCGGGTCGTCCCAGACGATGGTCACCCACGGACTGTCCAGGCCGGCCACCTCTTCGACATCAGTCGCCGGGCTCGTCCGCGCGACCGGGGCACCCAGAACCATGAGCCCAGAATAGCCGGGTGGTTGCCGCTCGCAGAACCAGTACGGTGAGGTCTGTGACCGCCGCGTTGCTGACCGACAAATACGAGCTCACCATGCTCGCTGCCGCCCTGCGCGACGGCACCGCGCATCGCCGCGCGTCGTTCGAAGTGTTTGCCAGGCGGCTGCCCTTCGGGCGCCGTTACGGCGTGGTCGCCGGGACCGCGCGGTTCCTCTCGGCCCTCGCCGACTTCCGGTTCGACGACGCCGCGCTGGCGTCACTGGACTTCCTGGATGCCGAGACGCTGCGCTGGCTGGCCGACTATGAGTTCCGCGGCGACATCGACGGCTACCCCGAAGGTGAGCTGTACTTTCCCGATTCTCCCGTGCTGTCGATCCACGGCACGTTCGCCGAGTGCGTGATCCTCGAGACCTTGGTGCTGTCGATCTTCAATCACGACACCGCGATCGCCTCGGCCGCGGCCCGCATGGTCAGCGCCTCGAGCGGCCGGCCACTCATCGAGATGGGCTCGCGGCGCACGCACGAGCAGGCGGCCGTCGCGGCCGCGCGGGCCGCGTACATCGCCGGGTTCTTCGCGTCGTCGAACCTGGAGGCACAGCGGACCTACGGTGTCCCCGCGCGGGGCACCAGCGCGCACGCCTTCACCCTCGTGCACACCGCGACGAGCGGCCCCGACGAGGTTGCCTCGTTCCGCGCCCAGGTCGACGCCCTGGGCGTCGGGACCACGCTGCTGGTGGACACCTACGACATCACCCAGGGTGTGGCCAACGCCGTCGCCGTGGCCGGGCCCGAGCTCGGCGCGGTGCGCATCGACTCCGGCGACCTGGGCGTCATGGCCCGCCAGGTGCGCGACCAGCTCGACGGCTTGGGCGCCACCAAGACCCGCATCGTGGTGTCCGGCGACCTCGACGAGTACTCGATCGCCGGCCTGGCCGCCGCACCCGTCGATGTCTACGGCGTGGGTACGTCGGTGGTCACGGGATCCGGCGCGCCGACCGCATCGATGGTCTACAAGCTGGTCGAGGTCGATGGCATGCCCGTGGCAAAACGCAGCAGCCACAAGGAATCTCACGGCGGCCGCAAGGCGGCCCTGCGGCTGGCGAAGGAGTCCGGAACCATCGTCGAGGAAGTGGTGCACCCCGCCGACGCGGTTCCCACGGAGGACGGCCGGGTGCTGACGGTGCCGCTGGTCCGGTCGGGTTCGGTCGTGTACGACTCGTCGCTGGACGACGCCCGCGCGCGCGTCGCCGCCGGCCTGCACAGCCTGCCGTGGGACGGACTCAAGCTCTCCGCCGGTGAGCCCGCCATCCCGACCCGACTGGTGGGCGCGTGACGACCGACGTTGCCGCGCTGCTGTCCATCGCGGTATCCGCACTCGGCGGCGCCGAACGCAGCGGCCAGATCGAGATGGCCAAGGCCGTCGGCAACGCCTTCGACAAGGGCGAGCACCTGGCCGTCCAGGCCGGGACTGGTACCGGAAAGTCGTTGGCGTACCTGGTCCCGTCGATCGCGCACGCCGTGGCGTCGAATCAGCCGGTGGTGGTGTCGACGGCGACCATCGCGCTGCAACGCCAGTTGGTAGACCGCGACCTGCCCCGCCTGGCCGATGCCCTGGCGCCGCACCTGCCCCGCCGTCCCGAGTTCGCGTTGCTCAAAGGCCGCGGAAATTACCTGTGCCTCAACAAGGTTCACAGCGGCGCCTCCGTCGAGGAGGAGCTCCCCCAGGAGGAACTGTTCAACCCCGTCGCCGCGTCGGCATTGGGCCGCGACGTCAAGCGACTCATCGAGTGGTCGTCGGACACCGAGAGCGGTGACCGCGACGAGGTGGTGCCGGGCGTGCTGGACCGGGCCTGGTCACAGGTCAGCGTCGGCGCGCGCGAATGCATCGGCGCCACCCGGTGCCCTTACGGCACAGACTGTTTCGCCGAGAAGGCCCGCGCGAAGGCCGGGGCGGTCGACGTCATCGTCACCAACCACGCGCTGCTGGCCATCGACGCCATCTCCGAGGTCAACGTCCTGCCCGAGCACCAGCTGCTGGTGGTCGACGAGGCCCACGAACTGGTGGACCGCGTGACCAGCGTGGCCACCGGCGAGCTGTCCGCCACGTCCATGGCCGTGGCGCACCGGCGGGCCGCCCGGTTGGTGGAACCCGAACTGGCAGAACGCCTCGAGGCCGCCATCGCCACCTTGGGTTCGGCCATCCACGACATGGAACCGGGCCGCATCGACGTGCTCGACGACGAGCTGGCCACCTACCTGACGGTGGTCCGCGACGCGACCGACAAGGTGAAGATGGCGATCGACACGGCGCCGTCCGATCCCACCGCGGCGGCCGCGCGCAGCGAGGCTGTCACCGCCTTGACCGATCTGAGCGATACCGCGTCGCGCATCATCGATTCGTTTGTGCCGGCCATACCCGACCGCTACGACGTGGTATGGCTGGATCGCGACGAGTCCAGGGGCTCAGTGCGATACATCCTGCGCGTGGCTCCGTTGTCGGTGGCGGGGCTGCTGCGCGGCCGGTTGTTCGGTGAAGTGACCGCGGTGCTGACGTCCGCGACGCTCACCATCGGTGGACGCTTCGAGTCGATGGCCCGGGCGTGGGGCCTGTCGGTGCCCGAGGACAGTACCGCGACGCCACCGAAGTGGAAGGGCATGGACGTGGGATCGCCCTTCTCCCATGCCAAGTCGGGCATTCTCTACGTCGCCAAGCACCTGCCGCCGCCGGGCCGCGACGCCGCTCCACAGGAACAACTCGACGAGATCTACGAACTGATCACCGCCGCCGGCGGCCGCACCCTCGGACTGTTCTCGTCGATGCGGGCCGCCAAGGCCGCCGCCGAGATCATGCGCGAGCGCCTCGACACCCCCGTGCTCTGCCAGGGCGACGACTCGACGTCAACCCTGGTCCGCCGCTTCACCGACGACGCCGAAACCTCGTTGTTCGGCACGCTGTCGTTGTGGCAGGGCGTCGACGTGCCGGGACCGTCGCTGTCCCTGGTGATCATCGACCGAATTCCGTTCCCCCGCCCCGACGATCCACTGCTGACCGCGCGGCAGCGGGCCATCGCAGCCCGCGGCGGCAACGGATTCATGGCCGTGGCGGCATCGCACGCGGCGCTGTTGTTGGCGCAGGGTGCCGGACGGTTGCTGCGTAGCGTCAACGACCGCGGCGTCATCGCCATCCTGGACTCCCGGATGGCGACGGCCCGCTACGGCGGGTTCCTGCAGTCATCGCTGCCGCCGTACTGGTCGACCACCGACCCGGTCCGGGTGCGCAGCGCACTGGAGCGGTTGGCCGCGTCGAGCTGACGGGGTTCCCCTCCGACGCTGGCGTCGAGCCGCGGCTGACGCGGACACGGTCAACGAGCCCCGGCTTACGGTCGAACCACTTCCGTCCGCGGGACCTCTCTCCGCACCATGTCGCGCCTGGACCTGTCAGCATTGGCTGACATCGTCAGCGTGTGGTGACACTGTCAGCACATGCTGACGGGTCCAGGCGCGACATGTCCCAGACAGCGCCGACACGCCCGAGCTCGAATCCCGACGCCCAGCCTCACGTCCCCCGCAACCGCATGACGTGCTCGCGCTGCAATTCCGCTGCCCGCGTGAGGAATTCGGTGATCAACTCGAGCTGCGCGCCACTGTAGCGGCTCAGCAGAGTCCGCCGGCCGTCGTCCACGAGCGGGCCGATCAGCTCGAAGGCCCGCGCCCGCGCGGTGGCGGTGGCGTGGACCAGGAGTTTGCGCCGATCGCTGGGGTGCGCGGAGCGCGTGACGTAGCCGACCTTCTCCAGTCGGTCGAGCATCGTCGTGGCACTGCCGGTTGTGAGGCCCAACCGGTCGGCCAGCTCGCGCGGGGTCACACCAGCGGCTTCCTGGATCAGAATCTCCAGGCACCGCGCGTCTGTTGCGTTGATGCCGAGCAGGCGCGCGACCTCGCGGTCGAAGTCGTCGACCGCAGCCTGGTAGCCCTGCACCGCCGCGCCCAACCGGTCGGCCACCGGATTTTCGCTTGACAATCGAGCGATCCACCTTTCATTCTATTGCTTGACAATCAAGCTATCTGATTGTCAAGACATCTGGGCACCAACCGAGGAAGACGCATGACCGAAGCACTCATCATCGGCGCCGGAGTCGCCGGGCCGGTGCTGGCCATCGCACTGCAACGGGTGGGCATCGACGCCCACGTCTACGAACGCTCCCCCTCCGGCGCCGACCTGCGCGGTGCCTGGCTGAACTTTCAGGCCAATGGCATGGACGCGCTGCGTGCCGTCGATGCGGCCGGCCCGCTCGAGAACCTGGGCTACCCGAACGACACCATCAGCTTCCTCACCGGCACCGGCAAGCAACTGGGCCGCATCCCGATGGCCGCCCAGCGCCCGGACGGGCAACTGTCGGTCATGATGCGCCGCGCCGACCTGTACCGCGAACTCAACACCCTGGCCGCGGCACGCGGCGCCCGATACAGCTACGGCAAGGAGTTCGTCTCCGCGACAACGGTTTCCGACGGCCGCGTCGAGGCTCGATTCGCCGACGGCAGCAGCGCCACCGGTGATCTGCTCATCGGATGCGACGGCATCCACTCCACGGTTCGCCGCACCATCGATCCGGCGGCGCGGGCGCCCCGCTACGTGCCGGTGCTCAATGTCGGCGGCTACATCCCCGGCTTCACCGTCGACGTCCCGCCGCGGGAATTCCGGATGCAGTTCGGCACGCGGTGCTTCTTCGCCTGGTTTCCCACCCCGGACGGCGGCACCGTCTGGTTCGCCAATCCCCCAATGGCCCGCGAGCCGGAACGAGGCGCATTGTCCGACATGACCGACGCCGACTGGCGAAACTGGCTGCACCAGTTGATGTCCGGCGATGTCGGGCCGGCGCACGACATCGTCGACGCCGCGCCCGGGCCGATGGTGGGGTGGGCCACGTACGACCTGCCGGTGGTGAAACGCTGGCACAACCACCGCAACCAGATCATCATCGGCGACGCCGCCCACGCCACCGCACCATCGGCCGGGCAGGGCGCGTCGATGTCCGTCGAGGACGCCGTGATTCTCGCGCAGTGCCTGCGCGATTGCCCTGATATCCCAACGGCATTCACGACGTTCGAGTCGCTGCGCCGGCGCCGGGTCGAGAAGATCGTCCGTCACGGGCACCGCTCGGCCAACAGCAAGGCCGCGGGCCCGGTGGGGCGGTTCCTACGTGACCTGATCCTGCCGGTGATGTTCCGGCAGGCGGCGAAAGACGGTGGCCGCTCGATGATGTGGCTTCAGGGGCACCACATCGAGTTCGACAGGACCATCGCGCGAGCACTCGCTTAGACGGGCAGCCGCACCACGAAACCGGACTCCAGCGCCACCCACAGCGCGCCATCACGATCGACGGCCAACCCGTGCGGCTCGCTGCCGGGCGGCAGGTCGAACGTGGCGACCTCGCCGTCGGCGCTGACCCGCGCGATCGCGTCGGCGCCCCACAGGCTCGCCCACACCCCGTCAGAGACATCGGCGACCACCGCGTGCGGCTTGCCCGGCAGATCCAGCTCCTGGATGGCGTCGTTCAGCGGGATGCGGCCCAGCTTGTCCGCTCCGCTTGCGGTGAACCACACCGCATCATCGTGGGTCGCGCAGATGCCGACGGGCCCTGCCGAGGGTGTCGGCGTGGGCCGTGTCGAGAGCTTGCCGGCAACCGTCACTCGGCCGATCGCGGATTTCTGATTCAACGTGAACCACAGCGCGCCGTCACCACCTGCGGTGATCATCGACGGCATCCCGCCGGGCGCGGCTACCACCTCGACCGTGCCGTCGGCGTCCACCCGGCCGACGGTCCCCGCGTCCATCGCGGTGAACCACACCGCGTCGTCGGGCCCGACGGTGATGCCGAACGGCGCACTGCCCGTGTCCAACTCGACGAACGACAGAGCTCCGTCACCGGTGATCCGGCCCAGCCGGTCAGTGCCCGAGCACGTGAACCACACGGCTCCGTCGGGTCCCGCGCAGATCTGCATCGGCCGACTGTCGGTGCCGACGTCGAACCGCCGCACCTCTCCCCGGGCATCGATCCGGGCCACCGCACCCGCTGACACCAACGTCACCCACATCGCGCCATCCGGGCCGGCCGCCAGCGCGTACGGTCCGCCATCGACCGCAACAGTCAGTGCGCTCACGCCAGCGTGACCAGCCCGAGCTCGTTGTCGGCGGCCAGTAATGCGTTGTGCGGCAACACTCGAACGGTGTATCCGACGGGCCCCGCCACCGGCAGCGGGATGGTCGCCGAGAACACCTCGACGCCGCCCTCACCGGAACCCGTGTGCGCCATCGGCACGGTCACCGGCTCCACCAACTGGTCACCGGCGTCGACACGACCCAGAACGGCCTGCACCACAACCTCATCGGTGCGCAACCCGGCCAGCTGGACGGTGGCGGTCAACGACAACTCGGAACCCAGCAGTGGCGTATCCGGCAGACCATAGCTGTCCACCTCGGTGATCTGAATCTTCGGCCAGGCCTCGGTCACCCGCTGGCGATAGGCCGCCAGCGAGCGGGCCGCGCCGAACGGCACACCGTCGATCGGCTCTACCGTGCGTCGGAACGACTGTGCCGCAGGGCCGTAGTACTTCTCGGTGTAGTCGCGCACCATGCGCGACGCCAGCACCTTCGGCCCCAGCGACTGCAGCGTGTGCCGCACCATCTCGACCCACCGCGTCGGGACGCCGTGCTCGTTGCGCTCGTAGAACTTCGGCGCCACCGAGTTCTGCATCAGGTCGTACAGCGCCGCGGCCTCCAGGTCGTCGCGACGAGCCTCATCGGTGACGCCGTCGGCAGTCGGGATTTCCCAACCGTTTTCGCCGTCATACCACTCATCCCACCAGCCGTCGCGAATCGACAGGTTCAGCCCGCCGTTGAGCGCGCTCTTCATGCCCGACGTGCCACACGCCTCCAACGGACGTAGCGGGTTGTTGAGCCACACATCGCAACCCCAGTACAGCAGCCGTGCCATCGACATGTCGTAGTCGGGCAGGAAGGCGATGCGGTGCCGAACCTCGGGCCGGTCGGCGAACTTCACCACCTGCTGGATCAGCGCCTTGCCGCCGTCGTCGGCCGGATGCGACTTACCGGCGACGATCAACTGCACCGGCCGCTGCTCATCGAGCAGCAGCTGTTCCAGCCGCTCCGGGTCACGCAACATCAACGTCAGCCGCTTGTAGGTCGGCACTCGGCGGGCGAAGCCGATGGTCAGCACCGAAGGATCGAAAGCCTTTGCGATCCAGCCCAGTTCGGCCTCGGTGGCACCGCGTTCGAGCCATGACCGCCGCAGCCGGGCCCGCACATCGGCGATGAGCAGCTCGCGCAGCTGGGACCGGATCCACCACAGGTGACCGGGATCGACGTCGTGCAACCGCTGCCACAGCTGGGGCTCCCCGGCGGCCTGGTCGACGGCCGTCATGCCCTCTACGCCGACCAACTCGCGGCCCAATTCGAGCCATTGCGGCGCGGCCCAGGTGGGCGCATGCACGCCGTTCGTGATGGAGCCGATCGGTACCTCGGCCTGGTCGAAGCCGGGCCACAGTTCGTTGAACATGACGCGGCTGACCCGGCCGTGCAGCAGCGAGACCCCGTTGGCCCGCTGGGCGAGCCGTAAGCCCATGTGCGCCATGTTGAATTTGTCCGGGTCGTCCTCGGCGCCGAACGCGACCACCCGGTACAACGGCACCTCGGGCAGCAGCGGCGATGCGACGGTGTCGTCGAAGTAGCGTCGGACCATCTCCACCGGGAACCGGTCGATACCGGCCGGCACCGGGGTGTGCGTGGTGAACACCGTCGACGACCGGACCACCGCCAGCGCGGTCTCGAAATCCAGCCCCGACCCGCTGATGTATTCCCGAATGCGTTCCACCCCAAGGAAACCCGCGTGGCCTTCGTTCATGTGGTAGACCTCGGGCGCCTCGATGCCCTCGATCTCGGTGAACGCCCGGATCGCGCGGATGCCGCCGATGCCGGCGAGCAGCTCCTGCTTGATCCGGTGTTCCTGGTCGCCGCCGTACAGGCGGTCGGTCACCGAACGCAGCTCGTGCTCGTTCTCCGGGATGTCGGAATCGAGCAGCAGCAACGGAACTCGCCCCACCTGCGCGATCCACACGCGGGCCCGCAGCACCTGCGATTCCGGCAGGTTCAGCGACACCAGCACCGGCTGGCCGTCGGCCCCGGTCAGCAGCCGCAGCGGCAGGCCCTGCGGATCGAACGACGGGTAGTTCTCGTTCTGCCAGCCGTCGGCCGTCAGTGACTGCTTGAAGTAGCCGGACCGGTAGTACAGCCCCACCGCGATGAGCGGCAGGCCGAGATCCGACGCCGACTTGAGGTGGTCGCCGGCGAGGATGCCCAGACCGCCCGAGTAGTTCGGCAGCACCTCGGCCACGCCGAACTCCATGGAGAAGTACGCGATGCCCTTCGGCATCGCGGGGCCGCCATCCTCAGCGAGGTCGGCCTGCTCCTGGTACCACAGCGGCCGGGTCAGATAGCTGTCCAGATCCGCGGCCCGGTGATTCACCCGACCGACGAAGTCGTCGTCTGCCGCCAGTTCGTCCAGACGCGCGGGACTGACCGCCCCCAGCAACGCCACCGGGTCGGCGCCGACCTGTTCCCACAGCACCGGGTCGATCTCCGCGAACAGCTCCTGAGTCGGCGTGTGCCAGGACCAGCGCAGGTTGATGGACAGCCGCTCGAGGGCGGCGAGACGTTCGGGCAGGTGGGCACGGACGGTGAACCGGCGAAGGGCTTTCACACGAGCCAACCTTACTGACATTTTTTCCACGTGCAGGGTCAGTTCGGTGACAGCCCAACTGCCCATCCAACTGGTCACTGCCCTTCAAGTGTCACGGACTACTACGGTGGGTATGGGTAATCCCGTAGTCCCGGGTAAGGAGTGATTTGGTGGCCGGTCGGATCGAGATCGACGACGTCGCACCAGTGGTGTCCGCAGGCCGATACCCCGCCAAGGCCGTGGTCGGCGAAGTGGTTCCGATCAGCGCGACCGTGTGGCGCGAAGGCCACGACGCTGTCGCCGCAACGCTGGTGGTGCGCTACCACGGCCCTCTCTACCCGCAGCTCGCCGAAACCCCACCGGGTGCGACGCCGACGCCCGCCCCGCCGCGGGCCAAGGTCAAGCCGACCCGGCTGCCCATGGCCCCGGGCTTCACGCCCGACGTCTTCCACGGTCAGTTCACGCCGGACAGCGTCGGGCTGTGGACGTACCGCGTCGACGGCTGGGGCGACCCCATCGCGACCTGGCGGCACGCCATCACCGCCAAACTCGACGCCGGCCAGAGCGAGGCCGAGCTGTCGAACGACCTGTTGGTCGGCGCGGGCCTGCTGGAGCGCGCCGCCACGGCCGTCCCCCAGGACGACCGCGCCCCGCTGCTCGCCGCCGCGCGGCGGCTCCGGGAACCGGGCGACCCGTACATCCGTGCCGGCGCGGCGCTGGCGCCGGACGTGACAGACCTGCTGCGCAAGTACCCGTTGCGCGAATTGGTCACGCGCGGAGAGCAATACGGCATCTGGGTCGACAGGCCCCGGGCCCGGTTCAGCGCCTGGTACGAGCTCTTCCCCCGGTCCACCGGCGGCTGGGATGCCGACGGCAAGCCGGTGCACGGCACGTTCTCCACAACCGCGAAGGCCATCCCGCGCGTTGCCGCAATGGGTTTCGACGTCCTGTACCTGCCCCCGGTCCACCCGATCGGCAAGGTGCACCGCAAGGGCCCGAACAACAACGTGACCGCCGCGCCCGGCGACGTCGGCTCCCCGTGGGCCATCGGCAGTGACGAGGGCGGGCACGACGCGGTGCACCCGGACCTTGGCACCATCGACGAGTTCGACGACATGGTCGCCGCGGCCCGCGAAAACGGGCTCGAGGTGGCGCTCGACCTGGCGCTGCAATGCGCGCCGGATCACCCGTGGGCCAAGGACCATCCCGAGTGGTTCACCGTGTTGCCCGACGGCACCATCGCGTACGCCGAGAATCCGCCGAAGAAGTACCAGGACATCTATCCGCTGAACTTCGACAACGACCCGGCGGGCCTCTATGACGAGGTGCTGCGCGTCGTCAAGTTCTGGATGTCGCACGGCGTCAAGATCTTCCGGGTCGACAACCCGCACACCAAGCCCGCGAACTTCTGGGCCTGGCTCATCGGCCAGGCCAAGAACATCGATCCGGACGTACTGTTCCTGTCGGAGGCATTCACCCGCCCGGCGCGGCTCTACGGACTCGCGAAACTGGGCTTCACGCAGTCGTATACGTACTTCACATGGCGCACCGCCAAGTGGGAGATCACCGAGTTCGGCCAGGAGATCGCCAAGTACGCCGACTTCTACCGGCCCAACCTGTTCGTCAACACCCCCGACATCCTGCATGCCAGCCTGCAGCATGGTGGCCCGGGGATGTTCGCGATCCGCGCGGTGCTGGCGGCCACGCTGAGTTCGTCGTGGGGCGTCTACTCCGGCTACGAGCTGTTCGAGCACCAGGCCGTGCGTGAGGGCAGCGAGGAGTACCTGGACTCCGAGAAGTACCAGCTGCGGCCACGGGACTTCGAGGCGGCGCTGGCCGGCGGCCGGTCCCTGGAGCCGCTGCTGACGCGGCTCAACGAGATTCGGCGCGTGCATCCGGCACTGAGCCAATTACGGACCATCAAGTTCCATCACGTCGACAACGAGGCGTTGTTGGCATACAGCAAGTTCGACCCCGTTACCGGCGACACCGTCCTCGTGGTGCTGACGCTGAACCCATTCGGTCCCGAGCAGGCAACGCTCTGGCTGGACATGGGTGCCCTCGGCATGGAGGACCACGACCGGTTCTGGGTACGAGACGAGATCACCGGTGAGGAATATCAATGGGGCGCAGCAAATTACGTGCGACTGGACCCGGGCAAAGCGGTAGCGCACATACTGAACATGCCGCAAATCCCGTACGACAAGCGGCTGACTCTCCTGCGGAGACAACCGTGACGAGCCATCTCCGTCCACCCGCCGCCGACGTGGCCCGGCTGCTGGCCGGCGAGCACCACGATCCGCATTCCATCCTGGGCGCGCACGAGTACGGCAAGAGCACGGTCATCCGGGCGCTGCGGCCGCACGCCACGGGGGTCACGGCGCTGATCGGCAAGAAGCGCTACCCGATGGAAGCCATCGAGGGCGGCCTGTTCGCGGTCGAGGTGCCGTTCAACAACCTGGCCGACTACCGGTTCGAGGTCGAGTACTCCGGCGACGTCGTGCACACGACGGCCGACCCGTACCGCTTCCTGCCGACGCTCGGCGACATGGACCTGCACCTGCTGGCCGAGGGCCGGCACGAGCGGCTGTGGGAAATCCTTGGCGCACAGCCTCGTTCGTTCAAGACACCCGACGGCGTAGTGGAGGGCTTCTCGTTCGCGGTATGGGCGCCGAACGCCAAGGGCGTCAACCTGATCGGCGACTTCAACCATTGGGATGGCAGCGAGGCCCCGATGCGGGCACTGGGCTCGTCCGGGGTCTGGGAGCTGTTCTGGCCCGGATTCGAAGTCGGCAGCCTCTACAAGTTCCGGATCCACGGCGGCAACGGCGCCGTCAGTGATCGCGCCGACCCGATGGCCTTCAGCACCGAGGTGCCGCCGCTCACCGCGTCGAAAACCTTTGTCAGCTCCCATGTCTGGCAGGACGACGCCTGGATGGCGGCCCGGGCCGAGCTCAATCCGATCTTCGAGCCCATGAGCACCTACGAGGTGCACCTGATGTCCTGGCGCCCGGGGCTGAGTTACCGCGAACTGGCCGTCGAGCTCACCGAATACGTGGTGGCGCAAGGCTTCACACACGTCGAGCTGCTCCCCGTGGCCGAGCACCCGTTCGGCGGGTCCTGGGGATATCAGGTGACGTCGTACTACGCGCCGACGTCACGGCTCGGCACTCCCGACGACTTCCGCTATCTGGTCGATACGCTGCACCAGGCCGGCATCGGCGTCATCGTCGACTGGGTGCCGGCGCACTTCCCCAAGGACTCGTGGGCGCTGGGCCGTTTCGACGGCACCCCGCTGTACGAACACGCCGACCCCCGCCGTGGCGAGCAACTCGACTGGGGCACCTACGTTTTCGACTTCGGCCGCAACGAGGTCCGCAACTTCCTGGTCGCCAACGCGCTGTACTGGCTCGAGGAGTTCCACGTCGACGGTCTCCGCGTCGACGCCGTCGCCTCCATGCTGTACCTGGACTACTCGCGTCCCGAAGGCGGTTGGACTCCCAACATCTACGGCGGCCGGGAGAACCTGGAGGCGGTGCAGTTCCTGCAGGAGATGAACGCCACCGTCCACAAGCTGGTCCCCGGCATCGTCACCATCGCCGAGGAATCCACCTCGTGGCCTGGCGTCACCCGCCCGACAAACCTTGGCGGCCTTGGCTTCTCGATGAAGTGGAACATGGGGTGGATGAACGACACCCTGGACTACATCAGCCACGACCCGGTGCACCGCAGCTACCACCACCACGAGATGACGTTCTCGATGCTGTACGCCTACAGCGAGCACTACGTCCTACCGATCAGTCACGACGAAGTCGTGCACGGCAAGGGCACACTGTGGACCCGGATGCCCGGCGGCGACCACGCCAAGGCGGCCGGCCTCCGTCAGCTGCTGGCCTACCAGTGGGCGCACCCGGGCAAGCAATTGCTGTTCATGGGACAGGAATTCGGCCAGCGCGCCGAATGGTCCGAGGAACGCGGGCTCGACTGGTTCCAGCTCGGCGAGCACAGCTTCTCCACCGGTGTGCAGCAGTTGGTGCGGGACATCAACGGCATCTACCGAGACAACCGCGCGCTGTGGTCCCGCGACAGCAGCCCCGAGGGCTACTCCTGGATCGATGCCAACGACTCCAACAACAACGTGCTGAGCTTCCTGCGGTTCGGTGACGACGGGTCGGCGATCGCGTGCGTCTTCAACTTCTCCGGCAGCGAGCACTCGCAGTACCGGCTGGGCCTGCCGCACGCCGGGACGTGGCAGGAGCTGCTGAACACTGACGCGACCGTCTATCACGGCGCCGGCGCGGGCAACATGGGCGCGGTCGAGGCCACCGACGAGCCCTGGCACGGCCGTCCCGCCTCCGCCGTCCTGGTTCTACCGCCGCTGTCGGCGCTCTGGCTCAAACCCGCCTGAGTTCCCTCCGCGAGGAGACGTAAAACTGTCGATTTGTGGGCGAAATCGACAGTTTTACGTCTGCTCGCGAGACTAGGTGCGCAGCCCGTCGAGGAGACGCCGCACCGCCGCACCGATGTCGCGGCGCGCGCGAACGGGATCAGGCGCGCCCGCGATCGCGGCCACGGCCTGGTTGCTGAGTCCCATCAACAGCACGGCCAGCGGTGAAATCGGCTGCGGCGCAAGCACGCCCTGTTCCAGCAGGCTGACGAGGCCGGCCTCGATATTGGCCAGGGTGTACCGCGCGTTGCGCTCCTGCCACTTCTGCCAGCCGAGCACCGCCGGCGCGTCGACCACGCGGATGCGCTGCAGCGGCGCATCGACCGCGGTGTCCAGCACGGCGTCCCAGCCGGCGAGGAACACCGACCACGCGTCCTCGCCGTGTTCGGCCGCCGCCGCGGCAGCAGCCCGAACCCGAGCGCTCACCACCTGATCCGCACGGTCGAAGACCTCTTCGAAGAGCGCTTCCTTGTCCGCGAAATGGTGATAGAGCGAGCCACGGGTGACGCCGCTACGGCGGACGATTTCCTCGGTACCGGTCTGGTGGTAGCCCTGTTCGCCGAACAACTCGGTCGCGACTGCGACGAGCCGCTCCCGTGAATCCCCCTTGACGGTGACCATACAGGTTGTATGGTAGCAGCATACAGATTGTATGGAGGTCGCGATGACGACACTCGACGTCCACGTCCCGACCAGCCTCGGAGATCTGCACGTACGTCGCACCGGGACAGGGCCTGCCGCCGTCTTGTGGCACAGCCTCTGGGTGGACTCCCGCAGCTGGGGTCCGCTCGTCGACACCCTCGCCGCCCAGCGACAGGTGGTGACCATCGACGGACCCGGATACGGCACGAGCAGCCCCATCCACCGGGATTTCACCCTCGACGAATGTGCAAGTGCCGCAGGCGAAGTGATCGACGCACTCGGTTTCGATACCGTCGACTGGATCGGCAACGCCTGGGGCGGACACGTCGGCATCACGCTGGCCGCGACCCAACCGCACCGGCTGCGCAGCCTGACCACCATCGCCGCACCGCTCCGGCCCGTCAGCCGGCGTCAGCGCTGGACGCAGACGTACCCACTCGCCGTCGCCTACCGACTGCTCGGACCCAATCCCCTGCTGACCAGGATCCTGTTCGACGTGCTTCTCGGTGGCGCCGACGCCGCGCGTACCGATCAGGCGGCCGGGCTCAAAGCGGCGTTCCGCGCAATGGACCGCGAATCAGTAAGGCGCACAATCCGATACATGCACAGCTGGCATGCGCTGACCGAGCAGATCACCGCCGTCACCGTCCCGACGCTGCTGATGACCGGCGATCTCGGCGACCAGCACTGGAGCCCCGCCCACGCCCGCGCCACGGCCGCCACCATGCCCGACGCACGCGTCGTCGCACTCACCGGCGCCGGACACGTCGGCCCGCTGTTGGTCGACACCGACCTGATCGCTCAAGCCGTCACCGACTTCTGGGCCTCTGTGCCGGCTCAGTGATGCCTAGTAGAGCGCGTTGGCGAGATTGCGCCGGCCCGCGATGACCTCGGGGTCGGCCGGGTCGAACAGGTCGAACAACTCGATGAGCCGGGTCCGCACGCGGGTGCGGTCGTCGCCCGAGGTCTTCTTGATGAGTGCGATGAGCCGATTGAACGCGCCGTCGACGTCACGCTGGAAGAGCTGCACGTCGGCGGCGGCGAAAGCCAGGTCGATGTCGTCCGGCGAGGCATCGGCGAGACGCACGGCCTCCGGACGCTGCGCGGACGCACGCTGCAGGAAGGCGATCTGCTGCACGGCACCCTTGGCCTCGACGTGGTTCGGGTCGGCATCGAGGATCGCCTGGTACGCAGCCAGGGCGCGGTCGAAATCGCCGCTGTCGAGGAACTCGCGGGCCTGTGCGAGTGCGGGGTCGACCTGCTCGTCCTCGTCCTCGCCGCCGCCACCGAGCTTGCCGGCCGTCGCCTGCAGCAGCGAGTCCACCCAGCGCCGCAGCTGATCAGCCGGCTGGCCGCCTTCGAAGCTCGTGATCGGCTGGCCGCCGGCGAGCGCGACGACCGTCGGGACGCCCTGGATGCCGAACATCTGGGCAATACGCGGAGAGGTGTCGACGTTCACGGTGCCGAACGACCACTTGCCGCCATCCTCGGCGGCCAGCGCGGACAGGGTCTGCCCCAGCTGGACGCTCGAGTCGCTGCGCGGCGACCACAGCAGCACGACGACCGGTACCTCACCGGAGCGGATCAGCACCTCGGCTTCGAGATTGGCCTCGGTGATCTCGATACCACCGGGTGCGCCACCGGCACCGGCAGCACCTTCAGCGGGACGGTTTTTGAGCGCGGAGAGGTCCACCGCGCCAGCCAGCGCGGGACCGATAGGACGCGGACGAGTCACGCTCTCCAGTTTGTCACGCGACGGCCGACGTCTCCGGTTCGGCCTCTGCGGCAGCGGCACCAACTGCCAACGCCCCGTTGCGCTCGGCCCAGCGCAGGAAGACCACACTGGCCAGCGGCACGATGCTGGACACCGCCGCCGCCACCCACGTCACGAGCGACCAGCGCGCGGCCCAGCCGACCACCAGCCCGGTGGCCACGAACGCCAGGAACACCACGCCGTGGACCATGCCGAAGATCTGCACGCCGATCTCGGTGCGTGGCGTACCGAGGTACTTGAAGTACATGCCGGTCAGCAGCCCGACCCAGCTGACGGCCTCGGCCAGAGCGATCAAACGAAACCAGCCCGCCACCCGGGGCACAACAGCGTTCATGGCGCCATTGTGCCCGAGTGACGGGCTGACTACTACGAGGCGTAGTTCACACCTCGCGGGAAACTACGGACGACGCAGGATCAGGGCGTCACCCTGGCCGCCGGCGCCGCACAGCGCGGCGACGGCGTAGCCCGAACCCTTGCGGGCCAGCTCCAGCGCCGCGTGCAGCGTGATACGGGCACCGGACATGCCGATCGGGTGGCCGATGGCGATGGCGCCACCGTTGACGTTGACCTTGGCGCCGTCGACACCCAGCTCCTTGGTCGAGGCCAGCGACACTGCCGCGAAGGCCTCGTTGATCTCGATGACGTCGAGCTGGTCGACGGTGATGCCCTCGCGCTCGACGGCCTTCTTGATGGCGTTGGCCGGCTGGCTCTGCAGCGTCGAGTCCGGGCCGGCGACGACGCCATGCGCACCGATCTCACACAGCCAGGTCAGGCCCAGCGACTCGGCCTTCTCCTTGCTCATGACCACGACGGCACACGCACCGTCGGAGATCTGCGACGACGAACCCGCGGTGATGGTGCCGTCCTTGCGGAACGCCGGCTTCAGGCCACCGAGCGACTCGGCGGTGGTGTTGCCACGGATGCCCTCGTCCTCGGCGAACTCGATCGGGTCGCCCTTGCGCTGCGGAATCGACACCGGAACCACCTCGTCGGCAAAGACGCCGTCCTTCCACGCAGCCGCCGCCTTCTGGTGCGACTGCGCGGCGAACGCGTCCTGCTCGGCACGGGTGAACTTGTCCTGATCGTTGCGCTGCTCGGTCAGCGCGCCCATCGGCTGGTCGGTGAAGACGTCGTGCAGACCGTCGTACGCCAGGTGATCCAGCGCGGTGACATTGCCGTACTTGTAGCCCTCACGGCTCTTGGGCAACAGGTGCGGAGCCTGGCTCATGGACTCCTGGCCACCAGCCACCACGACCTCGAACTCCCCGGCGCGAATCAGCTGGTCAGCGAGCGCGATCGCATCGATGCCCGACAAGCACATCTTGTTGATGGACAGCGACGGCACGTCCCACGGGATGCCACCGCCAACGGCCGCCTGACGGGCCGGCATCTGCCCGGCACCGGCGGTCAGGACCTGGCCCATGATCACGTAATCGACCAGCGAGGCGTCGACACCGGCCTTCTCGAGCGCGCCCTTGATCGCGATGGCACCCAGGTCGCTACCCGAGAAGTCCTTCAGCGAACCCATCAGTTTGCCAACTGGAGTGCGGGCTCCAGCAACAATTACCGAGGTCGTCATTTCCATCCTCCAACAAATCTGTAACGGCTAATGTGGCCGATCCCACAGGCGCAAATTCGGTCGTATCAGGTTACCTTTACGTTATGACCACCGAACACGTCGATGCCCGTCCGGCGCTGGCCAGCGCCCTCGTGACCGCTATTGATCACGTCGGGATCGCCGTGCCGGATCTGGACGCCGCGATCCGGTGGTACCACGACCACCTCGGCATGATCGTCCTGCACGAAGAGGTCAACGAGGACCAGGGCGTCCGCGAGGCCATGCTCTCCGTCCGTGGCGCGCCCGTCGGCAGCGCACAGATTCAGCTGCTGGCCCCGCTCGACGAGAAGTCGACCATCGCCAAGTTCATCGACACCCGCGGCCCCGGCCTGCAGCAGCTGGCCTACCGGACCAGCGACATCGACGCCCTGTCCGAGCGCCTGCGCGCCGACGGCGTCCGCCTGCTGTACGAAGCCCCGCGCCGCGGCACCGCCGACTCGCGCATCAACTTCATCCACCCGAAGGATGCGGGCGGCGTGCTGATCGAACTGGTCGAGCCGGCCAAGGATGCCGAGCACTGAGCTCGAGCTAGGACCACTTTCGCGTCGGTCCCCGGTTGCCCCGGTTCGCCCAGCACGGCGTGTGCCAATGCCGGCGGTCTTCGGCGTCGTCGACCCGCAGCACGACCACATGCGCTGTGCCCGGGCGGATTTCGTGATCGCATCCCGGGCACCGATACGTCTTGACGGCACGGGATCCGGCCACGGCCCGAACCTCGTAGTCATATCCGTCCGGTCCGGTCTCCACCCGGCGCGACGACAGCCCGAGCAGCGGCGGCGGATCGCGCCGCGGCCGCTGCGGACGTCGCCGAGGCATCAGAACAACCGGAACTCGTCGTTGTCCATGCCGCGCATCTTGTCGTAGTCCAAAGTCACGCAACGGATTCCACGGTCCGTGGCGAGCGTGCGCGCCTGCGGCTTGATCTGCTGAGCGGCGAACACCCCGGCCACCGGCGCCAGCACGCTGTCCCGGTTGAGCAGATCGAGGTAGCGCGTCAGCTGCTCGACGCCGTCGATCTCACCCCGCCGCTTGATCTCCACCGCGACCGACGCACCGGTCTCGTCGCGGCACAACAGGTCCACCGGACCGATCGGCGTCGGATATTCGCGGCGCACCAACGTGTAGCCGACGCCCAGCAGCTCGACATGCTCGGCGAGCAGCTCCTGCAGGTGCGCCTCGACGCCGTCCTTCACCAGGCCGGGATCGACCCCGAGCTCGTGGCTGGAGTCGTGCTCGATGTCCTCGACCGTGATCCGCAGCTGCTCACCGGCCTTGTTCTCGACGACCCAGACCAGAGCCGAAACGCCGTCCACCGGCGCTTCCTCGACGGTCCAGCACGGCGGCGTCATCCAGTTCAGCGGCTTGTAGGCGCGGTCGTCGGCGTGCACACTCACCGATCCGTCCGCCTTGAACAACAGGAGGCGACGGGCCGACGGCAGATGTGCGGTCAAACGTCCGACGTAGTCAACGGTGCACTGGGCGATCACGAGACGCACCCGAACCACCTTAGGGGTATTGAATCCCGGTCCGGACCCGCCCCACGAACTAGGCTGACGGCCAATGACTGCGGACCAGACCGGGACGACGCGCCTGGCACGGATACGGGAAGCCATCACCCCGCGTTCCAGCTTGCAGGCCACACCCGAATACGGATCATGGATTCTGGGCCGCGTTTCCGAGACCCAGCGCCGGCGACGTATCCGCATCCAATTGATCCTGACGACCTTCGTGATCGTCGCGAACATGATCGGCGTCGGCGTCTCGATCCTCATCGAGACGGTGCTGTTCCCGACCCCCAACGTCTTCCGGGCCGATGTCTGGTGGATCACCACCATCGTGGCGCCCGCGTACATCGTGTTCGCCTTCCTCGTGGGCGTGGTGTGGGCGACCAACAGGGTGATCCAGAGCGTGCGCTGGGCCATCGAAGAACGCACGCCGACGGTCGAGGACCAGCGCAACACCTTCCGCGCCCCGGGCCAGCTCACGCGCGTGCTGCTCTCCCTGTGGGGCGCCGGCGCCGTACTGCTGACGACGCTCTACGCGATGCACGACACCCAGTTCATCCCCAAACTGCTGCTGGGCGTCACGTTCCCCGGCATCGTCGTATCCACCAGCTGCAACCTGTACACCGAGTTCGCGCTGCGCCCCGTTGCCGCCGACGCCCTGCAGGCCGGCCGGCCGCCGTCGCGGCTGTCACCGGGCATCATGGGCCGGACCATGGTCGTCTGGGCGTTCGGTTCCGGCGTGCCGATGCTGGGCGTGCTGTTGGCCGCGGTGTTCGCCTTGACCCAAAGCACGCTCACGCCAACCCAATTCGCGTTCGCCGTGCTGGTGCTCGCGGTGTTCGCGTTGGTCTTCGGCGCGTTGCTGATGTGGATCGTGGCATGGCTGACGGCCAGCCCGATCCGCATTGTGCGCCAGGCACTCAGCCGAGTCGAGCAGGGCGACCTGACCACGGATCTGGTCGTCTTCGACGGCACCGAGTTGGGCCAGCTGCAGCGCGGATTCAACTCGATGGTGCACGGGCTCCGCGAACGCGAACGCGTGCGCGACCTGTTCGGCCGGCACGTGGGACGTGAGGTCGCGGCGCTCGCCGAGCAGGAGAAGCCGCAACTCGGCGGCGAGGAGCGGCACGCCGCGGTGATCTTCGTCGACGTCATCGGGTCCACCCAGCTGGTGACGAGCCGTCCGGCCGTCGAGGTCGTCGACCTCCTGAACCGCTTCTTCGCCGTCATCGTCGACGAAGTGGACCGGCACCACGGGTTCGTCAACAAGTTCGAGGGCGACGCGGTGCTGGCGGTGTTCGGCGCGCCGGTATCGCTGCAGTGCACCGAGGGCGACGCACTGGCCGCCGCCCGGGCCATCGCGTCACGCCTGCGCGACGAGGTGCCCGAGCTGCAGGCCGGCCTCGGGGTCGCGGCCGGCACCGTGGTGGCCGGCAACGTCGGGGCCAAGGAGCGCTTCGAGTACACGGTCATCGGTGAACCGGTCAACGAGGCGGCCCGCCTGTGCGAGCTCGCCAAGTCGGTACCGGGGCAGCTGGCGGCCGCCGCCGACATGCTCGACGCGGTCAGCGAATCCGAAAGAGCGCACTGGGCATTGGGCGACACCGTGACGCTGCGTGGACTGTCCGAACCGACGCAGTTGGCGATCCTGGCCTGAAATTCACATCTGCTTCACACAGATCCGGAGGATCATGGTGACCATGAAGCGATATCCCGTCATGGCTGCAGCTGTCGGTGCGCTCGCCGTGGCGTTCGCGCTCGCTCCGCAGGCGGCGGCCGATCCCACCCTCGACACCGGGGGCTCGGCGGCCGACGTCATCAACAACCTCCAGGCCGAGGGCTACCTCGTACAGATCAACTGGACCAACGGTTTCGACGTCAAACCGCTCAACATCTGCTGGGTCACCGGCGTGAACAACCCGGGCAACTTCAAGCCGGGCGGCCCGGTGGCCGCGACCGTCTACGTCGACGTGCAGTGCCCGAACCACGAGTGGTGAATCACACCTGCGGGTAGGGCGCGAAGCGCTTGTCGTAGCCGGCCTTCCGCTCATCCAGTGCCGCTTGCCGTTGCGCCGCAGTCACATACACCGTCCCGGCCGGCAGCACAGTGCCCAGATCACTCAGCGCCACCACCTGTGAACTCACCTTCGGCAGGTTGGTACCCGTGGTGTCGATGTCCTGGAAGCGGATCGAGATGGTCCCCTGGTTGAGGCCACCGGTCGACACCCAGTTCGCCACGCCGGGATCGGTCGGCGACACCACGATGGTGTAGCTGCTGTCCGCGTTGGCCACCGACTGCGCGATGTTCAGGCTGGTCTGCTGATCCCAGTAGTTCTTGGTGATGGTCCAGTCGTTGGTCACCGGGACGACGAAATAGCCGGCGTCGCCGGGCTTGATGGTCAGCACCAGCGCCTGGTCGTCGGCCAGTTGGAAGTATCCCGGGCTCTGCACCTGGGTGGACAGGAACGTCGCGTTGCTCTCGGGATCGGTGAAGACGTTGGGCGGCTTCGTCTTTCCCGACGAATCCTTCGTCGCCACATCCATGTACTGCGGTTCCATCCGCAACCCGAGCGCCAGGATCACCGACGCCTCCAAACCCTGCAGGAACCGCGGCATCACCGGAAGCGGCGGGACCAGCGAGACCAGGTTGGTCAGGAACGGGTTGCCGGAGACAGCCGGGCCCAGACCGGGAATGTCGAAGCCGCCGATCTGCGCGAAGAGACTGTTGCGCGGGCCGCTGACCCGTTCGATGGACAAGCTCATCGGATCCTGGGTGTTCCAGTCCGACAGGGTGTTCCGCGCGACGATCAAGGTCGTGTCGGTCGGAATCTGCAGATGGTTGGTCTGGCCCGGCTCGGCCGGACGCGAACTCACCGTCACGGTGAAGCTACCGTCCGGGTTGATCTGCATGTCCTTGGCGTTGAGTACCGCGGCCGTCTTGCCGCCGAGGCCCGTCAGCACGCTGAAGGTCGTCTCCGCCGGGCGCTCCCCCGGGCCGAACTTCCCGCTGATCACGTACATGGACGTCGAATTGACCGCCATCATCCGGTAGATGGTGTCCGGGTTGTCGTACAGGATGCGCGTGCCGGTGATCGCCTGGCCGAACCAATCATGCGGCGGCATAACCATTTCCAGCACCGTCGGCCGCATCGGGTTGAGCAGCTGATACTCCATGGCGGCCTGCTGGGCGTATTCGTCGACCGCCTGGTTCAGCTGGTCCAGGTTCTCCTGGTCCGGTCCGCCCACTTGGGAGTACTGCTGCTTGGCGTTCAGCTGGAACGCAAACTTGATGATCGCCTTCATGATCTGCATCGGCACCGTCTTCACGATGGCGGTGGCTTTCCGCTCGGCGGCCAATTGCTGCGACGTGCCGAGCACCGTGGGCACGCTCTGCAGCGACGACGGCGCGGCCGCCAATGCCGTTGTCGCGGAGGTGGATGCCGTCTCGCGGCGGGTGACGCCGAGCAGCGCGGACAAGGCGGCGTTCTGCAGTGGCGCGACGGGGTACCCGGACGCGTTCGCCGCCCCGTTGAGGCCCACGGCCGAGAGCGCGTGCGACACCGCCGCTGTCGCCGCTGCGACGGGCGCACCCAGTGCCGCCACCGGCGCGACCGCGTGCAGGCGCGGCACAGAGCTCGCGGGCGCATCCGCCTTGGCCGTCGCGGCCACCTGCACCTTCGCCGGCTTCTGAGCCGCCGTCACGACCGGCGTCCTGGTGACCTTCTTTGTCGCGGGTTTCGCGTCGGGCTCAGATGTCTTGCCGGTGTCGGTCGCATCCTTCGCAGCCGACGGCTTTTCCACATCCGCCTGCGCCGCGGGCCGCTTAGACGACTTCTTACCCGGATTCACGATGCCAGGACGCTTGGCGCCCTTGTCCTTCTTCGGCTTGCTCGTGTCGGCCTTGTCTCCGTCGCTCTTGGCCGGACTCTCGCTCTTGGCATGAGTGTCCGACGGCGCCCCCGCGGCGTCACTCGGGGCGGCGAAGGCGATGCCAGGGTTGCTCGCCACTGCCGCGCCGATCCCCAGGGCGACCGCCAATGCACCCACGCGGCCGACGAATCTGGCTGCGCCAGTTGACAACTCATCACGACTGTTGATCGACATGCAACTCCCCTGAACCCCGAAACCCCGACTAGAACGCGTTCCAGTTATAACAGGGCGGCACTCGCGCGTCAGCCATTTACGAGACAAATGATTAAATATGTCTCGCCAGCCACGTTGATGTCGATTTTCCGCTAGTACTCGAGTCTGCCGCATGACATTGTCGAAGACATGTACGACGACTTCGACCGCTGCTACCGGGCAGTCCAATCCAAGGACGCCCGGTTCGACGGTTGGTTCGTCACGGCCGTCCTCACCACGGGCATCTATTGCCGCCCCAGTTGCCCTGTCCGGCCCCCATTCGCCCGCAACGTCCGCTTCTACCCGACAGCCGCCGCAGCACAACGGGCCGGCTTCCGGGCCTGCAAGCGCTGTCGACCTGACGCATCACCGGGGTCACCGGAGTGGAACATCCGCTCCGACGTCGTCGCCCGCGCCATGCGCCTGATCGCCGACGGCACCGTCGATCGCGAGGGCGTCACCGGACTGGCCGCCAGACTCGGCTACACCACTCGACAGCTCGAGCGCCTGCTCCAGGCCGAGGTCGGCGCGAACCCGTTGGCGCTCGCCCGCGCCCAACGGAGCCAGACCGCGCGGGTACTCATCGAGACCACGAAACTGCCCTTCGGTGACGTCGCGTTCGCCGCGGGCTTCTCCAGCATCCGCCAGTTCAACGACACCATTCGCGAAGTCTGCGCACTGACGCCGACCGAACTCCGGCAACGGGCCCAAGCGCGCTTCGAACCCAACGAAACCCCTGGCACGGGAACACTTTCCGTCCGGCTACCGGTGCGGACGCCCTTCGCCTACGAGGGAGTGTTCGGCCACCTGGCGGCCGGTGCGGTGCCCGGCGTCGAAGAGGTACAAGATGGCGCGTTCCGACGCACCCTGCGGCTCCCCAACGGCACCGGCATCGTCGGGCTGACGCCGAGCGTGGACCACGTGCAGTGCACGCTGATCCTCGACGACTTCCGAGATCTGGCCACCGCCATCGCCCGCTGCCGACGACTCCTGGACCTCGACGCCGATCCTGAGGCCGTCATCGACGTCCTCAATACCGACCAACACCTTGCCCCTATCGTCGCCAAGGCGCCCGGGCAACGCATCCCGCGCACGGTCGACGAGAACGAGTTGGCATTACGGGTGGTGATCGGTCAGCAGGTGTCCATGAAGGCCGCGGCGACGCACACGCGTCGGCTGGCACTGGCGTACGGCACGACGATCAACGACCCGGTGGGCACGCTGACGCATGTCTTCCCGTCCGTCACGCAACTGGCCGAGATCGATCCGAGCCACCTGGCCTTCCCCGAATCCCGCCGGCGCACGCTCGTGGCGCTGATCGATGCACTCGCGGCCGGCACCCTCGAGCTCGACGCCGGATCGGACTGGTTGCAGGCGAGAACTCAGTTGGCCGAACTGCCCGGTATCGGACCATGGACAGCCGAGGTGATCGCGATGCGGGGACTCGGCGATCCGGATGCGTTTCCGGCCAGCGACCTCGGCGTTCAGGCCGCGGCCAAACAAGCTGGGCTGCCCGACAATTCACGCCGGCTGATCGAGCACAGTGCGCACTGGCGCCCATGGCGTGCCTACGCCACCCAATACCTGTGGACCTCCCTGGATCACGCGGTCAACCAGTGGCCGCCTCTGACCACCAACCCACCGCAATCACCACAACAGGAGCAGGCATGACCGCCACGTTGCAGACCAGGACGATGCAGAGCCCGGTCGGAACCATCACGATCGCCGGTCGCGACGGACGCATCCGGCACCTGCGGATGGACGATCAGACATATGAGCCCAGCCATGAGGGCTGGGAGCCCGATGAGTCGGCATTTCCAGAAGCCGTCGAGCAACTCACCGCGTACTTCGCCGGCGAACTCCAGGAGTTCGATCTGGACCTCGACCTCGTCGGCACGGAATTCCAGCGACGGGTCTGGGGTGCATTGTTGACCATCCCGTACGGCGAAACGCGTTCATATGGCGAAATCGCTTTACAGGTCGGATCACCGGGTGCTTCACGAGCCGTCGGATTGGCGAATGGACACAATCCCGTCGGCATCATCGTGCCCTGCCATCGCGTTATCGGGGCAAATGGCAGCCTGACCGGATATGGCGGCGGACTGGACCGTAAGAGGCTGCTGCTCGATCTGGAAAAGAGCCGATCAGGAGCCGAAGAGCCGACGCTGTTCGACTGATGAATGCCATTTCGGCGCCACGTATTGCCGCGGCGCCGAAATGCAAAAACGTCCTGAACGCAAAAATGCCTCAACCCCCCGATTTTCATCGGGGGGCTGAGGTAATTTGTGTTCGGCGGTGTCCTACTTTTCCGCCCGTGCAGGGCAGTATCATCGGCGCTGGCAGGCTTAGCTTCCGG
>NZ_JBJIAO010000052.1:0-33422 GCF_045310825.1 Mycobacterium sp. SMC-21
TTGCCATGGGGACATCCTTCCAGCCCGCCCATGCTGGGCAAGCCAACTCAGATGTCACCTATTCGTGCAGCAGACCCACTACCGCAACTGATGGCATCGTCTGGCTCGGGAACATCGTTGAGGGTCCGCAGCACGCGGGTCTCCTGACTGTTGTGACTGTTGGGGTTGCCGGCGGTCCAGACTGTAGGCGCGGGAAGCTGGCGCGTCAACGGCGACACGACAGCGAAACCTGTTGTGTTGCAATGCATTCGTACCAGATTGGTACGCGCGGCGCCCGGAGAAAATGCCTAGGCACGCCGCTGCCGGCTCGCTACTCTCACACCATGCCGAAGAATGACCAGATACAGGAACGCTTGCGACGCGATCCTGAACTAGCCGCCGAGGTCGCGCGGATACAGGCTGAGCGCGCCGAAGCTGCGCGATATACGCCCCTGATCGCGATACGGCAAGCCGCCGGCTTGAGTCGCGCACAGCTTGCCGAGCGCTTGCAACTGACGGAATCGGCACTCATCGAGCTAGAAACCGACCAGGACTGGACCCTCTCGACACTGGTCAAGTACTGCGACGCGGCCGGGGCGCGGGCCACGCTGACCGTGAAGATGGGCGCCGAGGTTCTCGACTTCGACGCAAGCACGTCCGCACGCAGATTCCTGCCCACCTAGGAAGCGCTTACCAGTAAGCACACAGTAAGCACGGCAACCACCCCGGTCACCAACGCACCACCAGCGACGACAGCTCAAAAATGTCGCCTGAACTGCAAATATTCGCCTTGCTCACCCGCTTGCCACCACATGCACCGTTTCGCCACCGATCAGGGCTTTTGTTCGACACGCCAATTCAAAACCCGTGCAGTGTGAGTTCGAATCTCACCGAGGGCACCAAAGCTCGCCGCTAAACTGCAGGCATGGGGGCACTGCGAGTCACTGCTGATGGGCTGTTCGCCGTTGCCGGTCAACTCGAGCAGCATGCCCAAGCTCTGTCCGCACACGTCACCAGTGGCGCGCTGCTTCCCGAAGGTCAGTCCACCGCGGATGTCGTCGCCGAGATCCAATCGCGCATCGATGCCGCGTCCGCCGCACATGCCGAACGGATCTGGTCTGTCGTCTCCGCGCTGACCGCCGCCGGACGCGCCTATACCGACTCCGACAGCTCGGCCACGGCAGCATTGGCGGAGTAGCCATGATGGCCGAACTCGAGTTGCCGACGCTGGCACAGATCACCGATTGGGATGTGCAACACCTGGTCGACGCCGCCGCGCAGTGGAACAAGACCGCCGATCTGTGGGAGAACTCATTCCACGACGTCTGGCAGGGCACCCTGCGTCCCGGCGGCACCACGTGGGAAGGCAGTGCGGCGGAGAACGCGCAGGACATCGCGTGGCGCGACCTGGTCAAGGTCCGTGGCTCGGCCGACGCACTACGGACCGCCGCGAGTATCGCCCACGCCGGCGCCGCGTCGCTGTCCGACGTGAAGCGATTGGCGCTCAACGCAATTGACGAAGCGCGTACCAACGAGTTCACCGTCTCCGAAGACCTGTCGGTGACCGAGGTCAGATACCGGTTCGTGGCGAGGGAACGCGAGTCGCGCGAGTCCATGGCCGATGACCACTCCGCCGACATCCGGCACTTCGCCGCGAATCTCGTTGCCCTGGACCGGGATATCGCGCACCGCCTCCGGGCAACCATGTCCGGGATCGGCGCCCCGATCTATTCGGTCTGAGCCGCCAAACCCGAGGGCCTCCCCGGCGCATGACACGCCAGGGAGGCCTCGTCCGCACCCGGGTTATGCGCCCTGATGCTGATGTGACTTGCTGTCCGCCGGCGAAGTCTTGCCACCGGTGTCGCCGTTCGACCGTCCCGTCGGCTTCGACGGCTCACTGGCAGCGGGGGCCGGCTTCTTCGTCTTGCCCGGCTTCTTGCCCTTGCCCTTGGCGGCCGGCCTGTCGCCGTCCTTGCCGTCGGTCGACTTGCCCTCGGCCGCAGCGTCTTTGGCCGGCTTCTTGGATTCGTTCGCGGCCTTCGGCTCCGCCGACGCAGGCGAATCGGACTGCGGGGTTTCTGCTTTGGGCGCTTCCGCCTTCGGCGTTTCCGCCTTGGGCGTCTCTTCCTTCGGGGTCTCCGTCTTGGGCGTTTCGACCTTCGGAGTTTCTTCCTTCGGGGTCTCGGCCTTCGGGCTCTCCGCCTTCGGGGTGTCTTCCTTCGGGGTTTCAGCCTTGGGATCCTCAGTCTTGGGATCCTCGACCTTGGTCTCCACGGCCTTCGGGTCGACCGCTCCCGCGGTTTCGTGCTCGACGGCGTCGACCACCTTGACGTCACCCGCCTCGGGCTTGTCGCCGGCCTTGACGTGGTCGGCGGTGTCCTTCGTACCACCCACCTGAGACTTCAGCTCCGTCGCGGCCCGGTTGGCCTCCGAGAGGGTGTCCGCACTGATCGAGGCGGCGGCGGATGCCAGGCTCGCGGTGGTACTCGGTTGCGCCGCAGCGGGTTTGAAGATGCCCGCCAGCAGGCTCTGGAACGCCTTGACGGCGTTGTTGACCGCGGTCTGCAGCGATGCGGTGAACGACGCGAAGGCTTTCTGGGCCTGAGCCAGCGCCTTCTGTATCAATTGGGCCAGCGCCACGATCGGCGAGACGATGACCGGCGGAAGACCGATGGCATCCGAGATCACCTTCACCGCCAGCTTCGCCGTCCAGTCCGCCTGGAAGATGCCGTAACCGGTGTCCGTGCCCGGCGTGCCGTCACGGGTGGTGTAGATGAATATCGGGCCGGTGTAGGTCAGCGCCCGCCAGGCAGTGATGAAGTCCGAGATGAAATCGGCCTGCTTCTGGTTGCTCGTGGGATCGACGACGCCGAGTTGGTCCAGCACGGTCTGGAAGCCGTACTCGGTGGCCCAGATCAGCTTGTCGCCGTCACCGTTCTGCACCATGATCGCCCGCATTTGCTGCAGCTGGTACAGCGGCGCGAGTGGGTTCAAGGCACCCTGCGAGAACTTCAGGACCTGGTTGAACTCGTACGGGTGGAACGAGATCGCGTCGAAAAAGCCTTTGGCGCCGGCGGCATACATTGCGGCCAGGAAGGTCTGCGGAGACGACGTGAGTCCGAAGAAGTCCTGAATCGGCGCCAGGGCGCCCGCGATGACCGAGGCCGTCGGGTCCACACCGGTGGTCCCGTCGCCGCCCTTCAGGGTGGTGTAGACGGCCTTCAGGATGGCGGTGTACTTGGCGGCATCCATCGGCTGGAAGAACGTGAAGCTGTTGGGCTCGTTCCAGACTTCGTACGCGGAGATGACGTCGCCGTAGCGGGTGGCCACCTGCTTCACGAAGTCCGCGTAGACGGCTGGATCGGGTGCGCCCGCACCCGGGGTGGTCCCACTCGGCGCCGCCCACAGCGGGGTGTGGCTGATGACCGCCAGCACACCCATGTTGTGGGCGCGCGCGGCGTCCATCACGTTGTTCATCAGCGTCCAGTTGGCGTCATTCGCAAGATCATTCGGACCCGTCATCTTGATCAACGCCCATGGGACGAAGACCCGGATGTTCTGCACCCCGATGGACTGCAGCTGGGTCAGGGTCTTGTCGATCTCCGCCGGCGACAGTCCGTAGAGGCTGGAGTCGGCGATGCCGATGGTCGAATGCGTGTCATCGATCTCGGCGGTGGGTATGACGTCGATCGCGACCGTTCGAGTCGGCGCGGGCGTCACGTGGCTGTAGGTGCAGATGACAGCCAATGGCATCAATACGACAACGACTCTCAGCATGAGAGCACGGACCAGACGGTTCACCGCAGTCCCCTTTCCGCCCTGGTCGTCGCCCCTCGACAACGACGCGTGGCAGTTAATTTACTGCTCCGACAACAATTTATTGAGCGCAAATCCGAAATCTGATCGAAATAGTCCGAGCATGCGAAACAGGCAAATATAGAGATGTCCTAAATACCTCTGGTATGTTCACAAACAGCTAATCAAAATCGGTTTGCAAAATTGTCATGAGCAAGCATTTTTTCCGCATATACGCAGTTCAACAGCTTCAGCCGATGCACCAGAAACACCATTCGACGCAACTGTCGAATATCTGGCAATTTTGATATTGATCGTCGCCGTACATACTTTTCGGTGGCGGCGAAGGGACACCCAGTACCCACGAATGTCCCACTCAGCGAGCCCTCCAAAATGGCCACAGCGACTGGCCATTATGGGTCCCGCAACCAATCCGGAACATCGCGCCGGCGGTACCGCGGCGACCCGCTGTTTCGCCATCAGCGGAGTATCCGCAGCGGAGCACCAAACCCGGTCCCGCGCGTCTACCCTTACTCCATGGCGATCATGGACGACGCTCGCCTCACCGGCGGCGCCGCGACCCCGGCCAGCGCCGATTTGGTCGCTGCCGTGCGCCGTTCGGTCTGCGTGCCGACCGCGACCGTCCGCGAGTGCCTTCGCCCCGACGCCGACATCCTCAGCCCGACCGTCGCCCGCAGTCGCCGAATCCTGACGCGCACCAGCCGCCTCGGCGCGGTGCTCAGCGTCTTCTTCGCCTTGCAGGCGTTGACCACGGGGCCTTACACGATGTGGATCGGCGCCGTGAACCTGGCCGGCGCGGTGCTCTTCCTGCTCGTGCCGACGCTGTACCGGTTCGGTGAACTCGTGGCGCCGGCGGCATTCATACTCATCGCCTACGCCACGGTGACCGTCGTGACCATCAATGTGGGCACCGGCTCGGGAATTCTGCTGTATTTCGCGGTGGCGGGTGCCATCGCACTGCTGATCGTGGGCCTCGAACATGTGGGTTTCGCGGCCGCCGTCGCCGCCGTCGGCATCGTCACCGCGAGCATCCTGGAATTCACCGTCCCGGCGCACACCGGAGCGCAGAGCGAGATGGAAAGCCGGGTGTCGTTCGTCATCACCGCGGTGTCGGCCTGCCTCATCGTGATGGCGACGGTCTGGTCGGTGCTGCGGGAGAACGCCATCGCCCAGCGCGCCATCCAGGCCGAATACCTCAGGTCCGAGACGCTGCTGGCGAACATCCTGCCCGAGTCCATCGCGCAGCGACTCAAGGATCCGGCGCATTCGGTGATCGCCGACAAATTCGACGACGCCTCAATACTTTTCGCCGATATCGCCGGCTACACCCAGCGCGCCAGCGACACCACCCCCGCCGATCTGGTCCAGTTCCTGGACACGCTCTACACCGGGCTCGACGCACTCGTCGACCGGCACGGTCTGGAGAAGGTCAAGACGAGCGGTGACTCCTACATGGTGGTCAGCGGGATACCGCACGGTCGGGCCGATCACCTCGAGGCGCTGGCCTGCCTGGCACTGGACTTCGCCGATTCGGTCCGCGGGCTGACCGATCCCAAGGGGCGGCCCGTCCCGGTCCGTATCGGCATCGCCGCCGGCCCCGTGGTGGCCGGTGTGGTGGGGTCACGCAAGTTCTTCTACGACGTCTGGGGCGACGCGGTGAACGTCGCGTCCCGCATGGAGAGCACCGACGTCGCCGGCCGAATCCAGGTGCCGCACAACGTGTATGAACGTCTGCGCCACGCATACGAATTCGAGGAGCGCGGCGAGATCGACGTCAAGGGCAAAGGGCTGATGCACACCTGGTATCTGGTCGGACGGCTGTCCGCGGCCGGCTCGTCCCGAGCCGACGGCGCTCAGTCCAGCCCGTGCTCGATGGCATAGCGCGCCGCTTCGACCCGGTTGGCCACCTGCAGCTTGCGGAACGTCGCCTGCACATGATTCTCGACGGTGCGGTGGCTGAGCGTCAGACGTTCGGCAATCTGCTTGGCGGTCAAGCCTTTCGCCACGTACCGCAGGATCTCGGTTTCCCGCTCCGTCAGGCCGGCAGCCGGGTCCGCACCCGGCGTCTTGGCCATGCGCCGGTGCTCCCCCAGCACCAGGCCGGCCAGACCCGGGGTGAACACCGCACGCCCCTCACCTGTCGCGCGCACCGCGTCGGCCAGCTCGGCCTTGGAGGCGCTCTTCACCAGATACCCGGTGGCACCGGCCTTCACGGCCTCCAGGACGTCGTCGCGCTCGTCGGAGGCCGACAGCACCAGCACCCGGGTCGCCGGTGAGACCGCCAGCACCTGCGTGGTCGCCTCGACGCCGCTGCCGTCGGACAGCCGCATGTCCATCAGCACCACCTGGGGCTTGACCACCGCGGCCCGCCGGCCCGCGGCGGCCACACCGTCAGCGGTGGCCACCACGGTGAAGCCCGAGTCCTCGAGGTCACGGGCGACGGCGTCCCGCCAGATCGGGTGGTCGTCGACCACCATCACCGTCAACTGCGGCTCAGACATCGCCGGCCGCCCTCGGTACCGTCAGCTCCCACTCGGTGCCGGCTCCCGGCGACGTCGTCAGCTCGGCTTTACCTCCGAGCGATTCCAGCCGTCCCACAATCGATTTCGTCACACCCATATGCCCCTCCGCAGCTGCCTGCGCCAACCGTCCGTCGGCGATCCCCACCCCATCGTCGCGGACGCTCACCACGACCTGCCCGTCCAGGTCCTCGACGAGGACGTAAGCCCGCGCCTCGGGGCCCGCGTGTGCGACCGTGTTGCCCAGCACGTTGGCGACCGCGGCATCGAGTTCGCCCGCCACGGCGGCGTCGAGCAGCACCGGGTCCGGCGGCACGCTCACCGCGACGCGATCACCCGCGCGGGCCCGGAGCATCTCCCCGACGTCGACCAGACCGCCCGGCGCCTCGTCCAGACCGGAACTGACCAGTCGGCGCAGCGCCCGTTCCTGCTCGCCGGCCAGCTGCGCGAGTTCGGTTGTCGCACCTCCGATTTCCCGCCCCTTGCGGGCCACCAGCGCCAGCACCTGGATGGCGCCGTCGTGCACCTGCCGGGACAGCCGCTCGCGCTCCGCGGTCGCCGCCGCCAATCGGATGGCGCGCTGCAACTCCGCGTGCGCACGGCGCGCGGTCTGCGCGGCCATCCCGACGGCGAGCCCCACCGCCAACTCGATGACGAGCGTCGCCTGCCGGCCGAGATTGGGGTCGAAGTAGCCCTTGAGCAGCGCGCCGGCCGCCGTCACGAGCAGCCCGGCGCCCATTCCGGCCAGTGGTCCCAGCTGGATGGCCGCGGACAGCGTCGCGTTGGTGGCCCACAACGTCGTCGGCCACGACTGGTTGCCGGCTATCCACGCCGGGGCAGCCACCAGCTCGGTGGACAACACCAGCAGGATGACGACCAGCACCTCGGCCAGCACCCAGGCCTTCCGTCGGCCGAAACCCTTCAGATAGGCCACCGCACACGCCAGGCTCCACGCGATGAGGACCCCGAACAGCGCCCACGTGACGGCCGGGTGTCGCAGATCGTCATTGACCGCGAGCTGAAAACCCAAGGCGTACAGGCAGCTGAGCAGCCGGAAGCCCTGTGCCGCCCGCCACAGCGGGGCGGCCGGGTCCGGTTCTGGTTCCGCCTTCGACGCGGGGTGCACAGCCACTACATCACTTTGGACAGAAAGGCCTTCGTGCGTTCATGTTTCGGGTCGGCCATCACCTCACGCGGGGCGCCACGCTCGACCACCACGCCGCCGTCCATGAACACCAGCTCGTCGGCCACCTCGCGGGCGAAGCCCATCTCGTGCGTGACGACGATCATCGTCATGCCCTGTTGGGCAAGCTTTTTCATGACCGCGAGGACGTCTCCGACCAGTTCCGGATCCAGCGCCGAGGTCGGTTCGTCGAACAGCATCAGCTTGGGCTCCATCGCCAGCGCGCGGGCGATCGCCACGCGCTGCTGCTGGCCGCCGGACAACTGGGCCGGATAGGCATCGGCCTTGCTGGACAGCCCCACCTGGTCGAGCAGGTCCCGCGCACGACTCACCGCCGCATCCCGCTTGACACCCTTGACGTGCACCGGCGCCTCGATGATGTTCTCCAGCGCGGTCCGGTGCGGGAACAGATTGAAGTGCTGGAAGACCATGCCGACATCGCGGCGCTGGCGGGCGGCCTCCTTGGGCGGGAGTTCGTGCAGCTTGCCCCCGCGTTCGCGGTACCCGACCAGCTCCTCATCGACATACAACCGGCCGGCGCTGACCTGTTCCAGGTGATTGATACACCGCAGGAACGTCGACTTTCCGGAACCGGAGGGACCGACCAGCACGAGGACCTTTCCGCGCTCGACCTCGAGCGAGACACCCTTGAGCACGTCGAGGGCACCGAAGCTCTTACACACCTGTTCGGCGCGCACCATGGGCGTCATGCGGGCATACCTCCGTGGTCACCCATCTGCGCCAGGGCAAGGGCCTCGAGCTGTTTGCTCGTCAGCTTGCGCGACGCACCCCGCGAGAAGTAGCGCTCCAGGTAGAACTGGCCGACCATCAGCACGCTGGTGATGACCAGGTACCAGGTGGCGGCAACCAGCAACAGCGGGATGGGCTGGAAGATCACGGCGGAGATGTCCCGCGTGCGGGTGTACAGCTCGAGCGTGTACGGCACGGCCGTGACCAGTGATGTGGTTTTCAGCATGCTGATGAGCTCGTTGCCGGTGGGCGGCACGATGACCCGCATCGCCTGCGGAAGAACGGTGCGGCGCATGGTCATCCACCACGACATACCGAGGGCGACCGACGCCTCGGTCTGTCCCTCCGGTACGGAAATGATTCCGGCACGGATGATTTCGGCCATGTAGGCGGCTTCGTTGAGGCCCAGGCCGATGAAGGCCATCTCGAACGCCAGCGACAGTCCCTGCAGCTGGATGTGGAACAACGACGGCCCGAACGGCACCCCGATCTGGATGTTCTGGTAGATCGACGGGAACAGGCCCCAGAACACCAGCTGCACGTACACCGGAGTACCGCGGAAAATCCACAGATAGCCCCACGCGACCGCACGGAACACCGGGTTCGGTGACAGCCGCATCACGGCCAGGACGACGCCGAGCACCAAGCCGATCGCCATCGCATAGATGGTGAGCTGCACGGTGTTCCACGCCGCCTCGGCCACTCGCACGTCGAGCAGGTACTTGAGGTAGGTGTCCCAGCCATACGCGGGGTTCGTCGCGGCGCCGTAGAGGAACAGCCCGGCGACGACGATGATCGCGACGGCCCCGACCCACCGCCAGGGATGTCGTAGCGGTACCGCGTGGATGGCGGCGGGACCGCTCGGGTCCGCCGCTGACTCAACAGCCGTCACGTCAGCTGGTGGCCCCATTGATGACCGGCTTGTCGATCATTCCGGCCTGCACGCCCCAGTTCGTCGCGATCTGCTTGTACGTGCCGTTGTCGATGAGGTGCTGCAATGCCTGCAGCAACGATTGCGCCAGCGGCGAACCCTTCTTCACCGGCCATCCGTACGGAGCCGAGTCGAACACCTCGCCGGCCTGCACGAGCTTGCCGCCCGCCTGCTTGATCGCCCACAACGTCACGGGCGAGTCCGCGGACATGGCGTCGGCCTGGCCGACGACGACGGCGTTGGCGGCCTGGTCCTGGTTGTCGAACTTCACGACGTCGATGGGCGGCTTGCCGGCGTCGGTGCACGCCTTCGACTTGGCGGGCAGTTCCTCGGTGTCCTGCACCGTGGTCGACTCGACGGCAACCTTCTTGCCACAGGAGTTGTTGGGGTCGACGTGGTCACCGGCGCGCTGCGCCCACAAGCTGCCGGCCGAGAAGTAGGTGACGAAATCGACCTGCTGCTCACGCTGCTTGCTGTCGGTGAAGGACGACATGCCGACGTTGTAGGTGCCGGCCTGGATTGCCGGGATGATCTTCGAGAAGTCGGACTCTTCCCGGTAGTCGACCGTCAGACCGAGGGTCTGGGCGATGGCGTTCATCAGGTCGACGTCGAAACCGACGACCTTGCCGCTCGGGTCCTTGTACTCGTTGGGTGCATACGGGATGTTGACGCCGACGATCAGCTTGCCGCTGGACTTGATGGCCTCCGGCACCGTGTTGGCGATCGACTCGACCTTGGCCGCGGGAGCCGCCGACGAACTCGACGCGGGCGAGCTGGATTCGGTGTTCTTCGTGCAGCCCGACAGCGCCAACGCGCCACTCGCAGCCACCACCACCGCAATGCGCCACGCTGTGCCCCGACGGGACTGACTCACACCTGACACGTTGCCTCTTCCTTCGTGCTTCACTCTGGCCTGACCACACCTGTCACGACACACCGCCGGCACGCATCGGTCGGCGTGCCGCGTTGGAGAGCACCTTATCGGCACGGTGGTCACCAAGCAGCCCAATCGCGAGTTGTCCACATCTAGAACCACCGAGAAACAGGGTTGTCCGAACTCGGTGCACCCAGCGTCAAATATGTGAGACTGCGTCAATGACCACGCATACTCCGCCAAGTCTGTTGCAGCATCTGTGGAAAACCGAGCTCATCGCGGGCCTGATCTCCGTGGTACTGGGCGCCGCCGTGTTGGCCCAGCCCGGCATCTCCGTCGCGGTGGCGGCGATCTTCTTCGGCGCTTATCTGCTCGTCACCGGTATCGGCCAGGTGGTGTTCGCCTTCAGCCTGCACATCACGGCAGGCGGACGCGTGCTGGCATTCATCAGCGGCGCGGCGTCCCTGGTGCTCGCGGTGCTGGCCTTCCGCCATATCGGCGATGCCGTACTGCTGCTGGCGATCTGGATCGGTATCGGCTTCATCTTCCGCGGTGTGGCCACCACGGTGTCGGCGATCAGCGATCCGGGGCTGCCCGCCCGCGGGTGGAACATCTTCCTCGGCGTCATCAGCCTGATCGCCGGATTCGTGGTGCTGGGCTCACCGATCGAGTCCATCGGCACGCTGGCGCTGGTGACGGGCATCTGGCTGGTGGTCACCGGTGTCGCCGAAGTGATCACCGCCTTCGGAATCCGTAAGGGCGCCAAGGCCGTTGACAAGGCCATCAACGAGGCGGCGACCAACGCCTGAGTCGATCGATCGTCAGTCTTGTGTGGCCGGGCGCACGTGTGCGCCTGGCCACACAATTCGCTGTTCGGCAGGTCTGGACCGCCGGCCGGATGAACTACTACAGTAAGTCGTAGACCAATCCCTCCGGCCCCGGGGAAGGCTCAATGGACGCACTGGACGTATCGAGGTGGCAGTTCGGGATCACCACCGTCTACCACTTCATCCTGGTCCCGCTGACCATCGGCCTGGCACCGCTGCTGGCCGTGATGCAGACCATCTGGGTGGTGACGGGCAATCCCGCCTGGTACCGGCTGACCAAGTTCTTCGGCAAGCTGTTCCTGATCAACTTCGCCCTCGGCGTGGCGACGGGCATCGTGCAGGAATTCCAGTTCGGGATGAACTGGAGTGAGTACTCACGATTCGTCGGCGACGTGTTCGGCGCTCCGCTGGCGCTGGAAGGCCTGGCGGCGTTCTTCTTCGAATCCACCTTCATCGGCCTGTGGATCTTCGGCTGGACCAAACTGCCCCGCCTGGTGCACCTGGCGTGCATCTGGATCGTCGCGTTCGGCGTGAACGCCTCGGCGTTCTTTATCATCTCGGCCAACTCGTTCATGCAGCATCCCGTTGGCGCGCACTACAACCCGGAGACCGGCCGGGCCGAGCTCACCAGCATTTGGGAGCTGCTGACCAACAACACCGGCATCGCGGCGTTCACCCACACGGTCGGCGGCGCCATCCTGACGGCCTCCACCTTCGTCGCGGCCATCAGCGCCTGGTGGATGGTGCGCAAGGGCAACACCGAGGAATCGCGCACCATGTTCCGGCCCGCCGCCGTGCTGGGCTGTTGGGTGGCGCTCGTCGCGGCCGCCTCGCTCACACTCACCGGGGATGCTCAGGGCAAGCTGATGTTCGTCCAGCAGCCCATGAAGATGGCCTCGGCAGAATCGTTGTGCCACACCGAAACCGACCCCGATTTCTCGGTGCTGACCATCGGTACCCACAACAACTGCGACAGCGTCATGCACGTCATCGAGGTGCCGTACGTGCTGCCCTTCCTCGCCGAGAGCAAGTTCGAGGGCGTCCGGCTCGAGGGCGTGCAGGACCTGCAGAAAGCCTACGTGGCCAAATACGGTCCGGGTGACTACCGGCCCAACCTGTTCGTCACCTACTGGTCGTTCCGCATGATGATCGGATTGCTCGCGTTCCCAGGGCTTTTCGCGCTCACCACGCTGTGGTTGACGCGCAAGGGCCGCGTCCCGACCCAACGGTGGCTGAGTCTGTTCGCGCTCGTGACGCTGCCCATGCCGTTCCTGGCCAACAGCGCCGGCTGGGTCTTCACCGAGATGGGCAGGCAGCCCTGGGTGGTCGCCACCAATCCGACCGGTGACCCCAACCTGCACCTGACCATCCGGCAGGGCGTGTCGGCGCACAGCGCAGGCACCGTGTGGATCTCGTTGCTCACGTTCACCGCCCTGTATGCGGCGCTCGCCGTCGTCTGGTTCTGGTTGATGCGCCGTTACACGCTCGAAGGGCCTCAGGAACACGACGCCGAACCGACACCGCCCACCCCGCCCGACAGCGACGACGTCGCCCCACTGTCGTTCGCGTACTAGGAAGGGGCAGCCATGACACTTCAGCATCTCTGGTTCATCATCCTGGCCGTCCTCTTCGTGGGTTTCTTCGTGCTGGAAGGTTTCGACTTCGGCGTCGGCATGCTCATGGAGTTCTTCGGCCGTGCCGCCGGCGGTGACGAGGCCGACGCCGAACAGCACCGCCGCGCCGCGCTCAACACCATCGGACCGGTATGGGACGGCAACGAAGTCTGGCTGCTCACCGCCGGCGGCGCCATGTTCGCGGCCTTCCCCGGTATGTACGCCACGCTGTTCTCGGGCCTCTACCTGCCGCTGCTCGCGATCCTGGTCGGCATGATCGTGCGGGTGTGTGCCATCGAATGGCGCGGCAAGATCGACGATCCGCAGTGGCGCCGGTGGGCCGATATCGGCATCGCCATGGGTTCGTGGTTACCGGCCGTGCTGTGGGGTGTGGCGTTCGCCTCCATCCTGCGCGGCCTCCCGGTCGACGCCCACCACCAGATTCAGCTGTCGTTCGGCGACGTGCTCAACCCTTACTCGCTACTGGGCGGCCTTGCCACGGCGAGCCTGTTCGCCTTCCACGGCGCGGTGTTCGTCACGCTGAAAACCCAAGGGGCCGTCCACGAGGACGCGCGCCGGTTCGCCACCCGACTGACCGTTCCGGTGACGGTGATCGTCGCCGGGTTCGGCATCTGGACCCAGGTGGCCTACGGCAACGACGTGACCTGGATCGCGCTGGGAATCGCTGTCGTGGCCCAGCTTTCGGCCGTCCGGCTCGTGTGGACCCGCCGCGCCGACGGATGGGCGTTCGCCGCGACGGCGGTGGTCGTCGTCGCCGTGGTGGCGCTGCTGTTCAGCTGCCTGTACCCGAATCTCGTTCCCTCGTCGCTCAACCCGGCGTGGAGCCTGACCATCCACAACGCGTCGTCGTCGCCCTACACCTTGAAGGTCATGACCTGGGCCGCACTGGTGTTCACACCCTTGGTGATCGGTTACCAGGCGTGGTCGTACTGGGTGTTCCGGCAACGGATTTCGGCCGAGCACATTCCGGCCTCCATCGGTCTGACCCGAAACGGCGGGCTGCACTGACCCGATCGTCGACCAACCCCCGCATGACCGCCGGCCTGCGGCGACACCTGGCGGCCACGGTCGGCAGCGGAGTGGTCATCACCGGCGCGGCGCTCGCCGCGGCCGTGCTCACCGCGCAGGTGGTGGCGGGAGTCATCACCACCGGCGCGCCGCTGTCGCACTGGGCACCTCAGCTGTTGGCGCTCGCCGCGCTCTGGTCGCTGCGCGCCGCCGCCCAGTGGTGGCAGGCCAGGCTCAGCCAGCACGGCGCCACCGCCATGATCGCCGACCTCGACGCCCAGGTGCTCACCGCCGTCACCGCACTGCCGCCGCAACGTCGACAGGCGGTGCACGACGAGGCCGCGATCCTGCTGACCCGCGGACTGGACGGGCTGCGACCGTACTTCACGCGCTACCTGCCCGCGGTCGTCATGTCCGTGCTGCTGACCCCCGCCGCCGTCATCGTGATCGCCTGGTACGACGTGAAATCCGCGCTCGTCGTGCTGATCGCGCTGCCGCTCATCCCGCTGTTCATGGTGCTGATCGGTGTCATGACCACCGAGCGGTCGGCGGCCGCGCTTGCGGCCATGGCCACGCTGCAGTCGCGTCTGCTCGACCTGATCGCGGGTATCCCCACGCTGCGCGCCCTGAACCGCGCGGAGGGCGCTGCGCCGCGCATCACCGAACTGTCCGACGCCCACCGGCATTCGGCCCTGGCCACGTTGCGCATCGCGTTCCTGTCGGCGCTCGTCCTCGAACTGCTGGCGACGCTCGGGGTGGCGCTGGTCGCCGTCGGCGTCGGGCTGCGACTGGTCAGCGGCGGGGTCACCCTGCCGGTCGCGCTGACGGTGCTGCTCCTGGCGCCCGAGGTGTTCTGGCCACTGCGCCGCGTCGGCGTCGAATTCCATGCCGCACAGGACGGCAAGGTCGCGTTCGGGCACGCCTACCGGCTGCTCGAGGACGCCGGGCAACCGGAACCGGGCGGCGCACAGATCGGGGTACGGCCGACCATCGAACTGGAGCACGTGAGCATCGACGGCCGGGACGGGCCGGCGCCGCACGATCTGACGCTGCGGGCCACGCCCGGCTCGGTGACGGTTCTGACCGGCCCCAACGGCAGCGGGAAAAGCACCGCGCTGCAAGCAATTCTGGGGCTGACGACGCCCGATGCCGGCCGCGTGCGGGTCGGCGACGACGAACAGCGCTGCGACGTCGGCGCCCTGGACCGGCAGCACTGGTGGCACCAGATCGGCTGGCTGCCGCAACGGCCCGTCCTCGTCCCGGGGACGGTGCGGGAGAACCTGGAGTTGCTCGGCACCCTCCCCGACCTCGACGGGGCATGCCGCGCATCGGGATTCGACGATGTGCTGGCCACCTTGCCCGCCGGGCTGGACACCGTGCTGGGCCGCGGCGGCTCCGGGCTGTCGCTGGGTCAGCGGCAGCGCCTCGCGCTGGCGCGGGTACTCGGCCGGCCGAGCCCGGTGCTGCTGCTCGACGAACCGACCTCACATCTGAATGCCGAGCTGGAAACCCGGGTCCTCCAGGCGATCCGGGCCCGCGCCTCGGCCGGCGCGACCGTCATCGTCGTCGGCCACCGGGCCGCCGTACTGGCCATCGGTGACGAAATCGTCCGGGCGGGAGGTGCGTCCCGTGTCCACAGTTAGATTCGCGGTCGACCTGCTCCGGCCCCGGCTCCCCCGCCTCGCGCTGGCCGTCCTCCTCGGTTCCGCGGCGCTCGGCAGCGCCCTCGCGCTGGCCGGGGTGTCGGCGTGGCTGATCACCCGGGCCTGGCAGCAGCCGCCGATTCTGGAGTTGACGGTCGCGGTGGTGGCCGTCCGGCTGTTCGGCATCTCCCGTGGCGTGCTGGGCTACTGCGAACGCCTGGCATCGCACGACGTGGCGCTGCGCGCTGCCGGGCGGGCCCGCGCCGAGCTGTACCGGCGGCTGTCCGCTGCCCCGCCGGCGACGGTGCTGCGCCTGAGCAGCGGCGAATTGGTCTCGCGCGCAGGCGCTTCCGTCGACGATCTGGCCGACACCCTCGTGCGCGCCGTGCTACCCGCCGCCGTCGCGACGGTACTGTCGACCGCCGCGGTGATCGTCATCGCCGTCATCTCGCCTGCCGCCGCGCTCGCCCTCGCTGCCGGACTGCTGGTGGCCGGGGTCTGGGCGCCATGGCAGGCGGCCCGCGCCGTGGAAGCCACCGAACGCCTTGCCGCAGCACACCATTCGGACCGCGACGCCGCCGTCATGCTGGCCCTCGACCATGCCGCCGAACTGGCCGTGGCCGGCCGTCTCGGCGGCGTCATCGCGCAGGCCAACGCGGACCACCGCCGCTGGGGCGAGGCCGCCGACCGCGCCGCCCGCCCCGCGGCCCTGGCCGGCGCGGTGCCGATCCTGGCCACCGGCGCCAGCGCCATCGCCGCGATCCTGGCCGCCATCTCGCTCACGTCGACCGTCGCACCCACGACATTGGCGATCCTCATGCTGCTGCCGCTCTCGGCATTCGAGGCAACCGGCGCCCTGCCGGCCGCGGCCGTGCAGCTGACGCGGGCCCGCATCGCCATCGCACGGCTCACCGGCATGCTGGCCGAACACCCCGACGACCGCGCCGCCATCGCCGTCCCGCCACTGGACGTCGCACCCGGCGACCGGATCGCTGTGCTGGGCGCCAGTGGGCGCGGCAAGACCACCCTGCTGCTGTCCACCGCCGACTGCCTCCGCGAAACAGATTCACCGGCAGGGTTTTTCGCCGAGGACGCGCACCTGTTCGACACCACGCTGCGGGACAACCTCCTGGTGGCCCGCGGCGACGCCACCGACGGCGAGCTCACCGCGGCCCTGGCAAAGGTCGGCCTGGGACCCTGGCTCGCGACACTGCCCGACGGGTTGTCCACCCTGCTCTCCGGCGGGGCCGCCGCCGTCTCTGCCGGCCAGCGGCGCCGACTGCTGCTCGCCCGCGCCCTGCTGACCGACTTCCCCGTCGTACTCCTCGACGAACCCACAGAGCATCTCGATGCAGCGGACAGTCACCGCCTGCTCGCCGAACTCCTCACTCCCGGCGCGCTGTTCGGCGCCGACCGGGCCGTGGTGGTGGCCACGCACCATCTGCCTCCGGACCTGCACTGCACGGTGCTGAACCTGGACCTCAGCAAAGACGGGTACCCTGCGCAGTCATGAGCATGTATCCCGGTGGCGGGTATCCCCCGCCGCCACCGCCGCCGTACGCCAACCAGGGATACGGGGCGTACACGTCGGCTCCGCGGAACGGCATGGGAACCGCCGCACTGGTTCTGGGCATCGTGGGACTGCTGACCTCATGGTCGGTGGTCGGTGGACTGCTGTTCGGGCTTGGCGCCGTGGCGTGCGGCGTCCTCGGCCGCGGCCGGGTCAAGCAGGGCCTCGCCGACAACGGCGTGGTCGCCGGCGCGGGCATCGTGCTCGGTGCGCTGGCGACCGTGCTGGCGATCGTGTTCGTCTTCGTCGTGATCGGCTTCTACCGCCAGGTCGGGTTCGGCGACTACACCGACTGCATGACACGCGCCGGGCAGGACCAAAACGCGCAGAACACCTGCGTCCAGGATTTCCGTGGCCGCATCGAGAAGGAGTTCGGTGTCACGGTCGGCTGAGCCGGACGCCGTGACACCCGAAAAGCCTTAGCCCGGAAAGTGTTTGACGATGCCTTCTTGAGTCACCGTCGCCAGCACCTGACCGGCGCGGTCGAAGAAATGACCCGACGCCAGGCCGCGGGAATCGGCCGCCACCGGTGACGTCGTCGAATACAGCACCCACTCGTCGAACTTGATGGGCCGGTGGAACCAGACGGTGTGGTTCATCGTGACCGCGAAAATCCGGTCGTGACCCCACGACAGGCCGTGCGTGGTGATGATCGAGTCCAGCAGCGTCGTGTCCGACGAATAGACCAGGGCCGCCGCGTGCAGCACCGGATCGTCGGGCATGGCGCCCATGGTCTTGAGCCACACGCGGTTGTGGTCGAGCTTGCCGCCCTTGTCCCGCATCACCCAGGCCGGATCGTTGGTGTAACGCCACTCGATGGGCTTGAGCGCCTCGACGAACAGCGGAACGGTCTCCTCGTAGCCCTTCAACAGGTCGTCAATGGTGGGCAGTGACAACGGATCCGGCACCGCCGGAGCCTTGACCGAGTGCTCGAGGCTGCGCCCGCCGGCGAGGTGTGACACCAACGCCGTCGCCAGCAGGGTGTCGCCCTGCATGACGTCGACGCGGCGGTTCGCGAAGCGACGTTCGTCGCGCAGCCGGACCACCTTGAACTCCAGGTCGCGCTCCGGATCGCCACCGGCGATGAAGTGCGTCGAGAGCGTCGTCGGCGGCAGCTTCGGCGGCACCGTGCGGCTGGCGGCGACGAAAGCCTGCGCCATCATCTGGCCGCCGAAGGTCCGGACCGGGTTCCGGCTCGGATGTCCACCGGTGAAGGTGTCGTCGTCGACCTGGGTGACGTCGAGAACCTTGAGCAGTTCCTCGAAATCAGCAGTCGTCACGCGTTACCCCCGGAGTTAGTGGTCTTCCTCCCCGATCCGGTGCACATGGATCAGGTTGGTCGAGCCTACTGTGCCCGGCGGCGCGCCCGCGACGATGACCACCAGGTCACCGCGCTTGTAGCGGTCCAGCTCCAGCAGCGCCTTGTCGACCTCCTGGATCATGCCGTCGGTGCTGTCCATCTGCGGGACGATGAACGTCTCGGTTCCCCAGGTCAGCGCCAGCTGGCTGCGCACCTCCGGCAGGTCGGTGAAGGCCAGCAGCGGCAGCGGGGTGTGCAGGCGGGACAAGCGGCGCACGGTGTCACCGGACTGGGTGAACGCGACCAGCGCCTTGGCGTCCAGCCGCTCCCCGATGTCGCGGGCCGCGTAGGAGATGACACCCCGCTTGGTGCGCGGCACGTGGGTCAACGGAGGAGCGTCCGTGGAATTCGCCTCGACAGCCTTGACGATGCGCGCCATGGTCCGCACGGCCTCGAGCGCGTACTTGCCGACCGACGTCTCGCCGGAGAGCATCACGGCGTCGGCGCCGTCGAGAATCGCGTTGGCGACGTCCGAGGCCTCGGCGCGGGTGGGCCGGGAATTCTCGATCATCGACTCCAGCATCTGGGTGGCCACGATGACCGGCTTGGCGTTCTCCCTGGCCATCTGGATGGCGCGCTTCTGCACCAGCGGCACTTCTTCGAGCGGCAGCTCGACGCCCAGGTCACCGCGCGCGACCATGATCGCGTCGAAGGCCAGCACGATGGCCTCGAGGTTGTCGACGGCCTCGGGCTTCTCCAACTTGGCGATCACCGGCACCCGGCGGCCGACGCGGTCCATCACCTCGTGAACCAGTTCGATGTCGGCGGGCGACCGCACGAACGACAGCGCGATCAGGTCGACCCCGAGGCGCAGCGCGAACTCCAGGTCTTCGACGTCCTTCTCCGACAGCGCGGGGGCCGTGACGTTCATGCCGGGCAGCGACATGCCCTTGTTGTTGCTGACCGGGCCGCCCTCGGTGACCTTGCAGACCACGTCGTTGCCGTCGATCTCCTCGACCACCAGGCCGACGTTGCCGTCGTCGACGAGCACCCGGTCGCCGGGCTTGGCGTCTTCGGCCAGCCGCTTGTACGTGGTCGACACCCGGTCGTGGGTGCCCGCGCAGTCGTCGACCGTGATCCGCACCGTTTCGTCGGTGGCCCAGAACGTCGGCCCGTCGGCGAACCGGCCCAGCCGGATCTTGGGACCCTGCAGGTCGGCGAGAATGCCGACTGCGCGGCCGGCGGCGTCGGAGGCCGCTCGCACGCGCTTGTATGCCGCCTCATGATCGGCGTGCGCACCATGGCTGAAGTTCAGCCGCGCCACATCCATGCCAGCTTCCACCAGCGCCATGACGGTGGCGTCGGTGGACGTAGCCGGGCCGAGGGTACAGACGATTTTTCCGCGCCTATTCACGGTGCATGAGCATAGTGGATCGATTCAGATAACGACCCCCCGGGAGCGCCGTCGGCGCCTCAACATCTGCCGAACAGCGAGTTGCTGCGGGGTGTCCGCAGCTCAGCGGCGGCTAGGGCGGGGTGAACGTCGGCACCAGCGGGAAGCCCGGCAGATTACGGACCACCGTCCACACCAGCATCGCCACCAGCGCGGTCACGAGCGGCGGCGCCACCGACAGCCGGCGCCGCCAGCACACCACGAGCCAGACGGTCAGCAGCGGCAATCCCACGAGCGCGAAAACGTTGTCGACCACAGCGGCCGAAAAGTCACCGTGCAACACGTCGTGCGTCATGCGCAGCCCGCCGCACAGCGGACAGTTCCAGCCGGTGAGGGCCTTGAAGGGGCAGGGCGGAAACCCGAATCCCGGGCGGTGTGGGTCAGCGACGCCGATGTACGTCAGGGCGGCGACCGCCGCGGCTCCGGTGCCCGCCACGCCCGCCACCTGCGCGACCCTGCCGGCTGACGTCATGGGTCCATGATGCCCGGAGGCCGCGTCGATCGAGGATTTACGTCGTTCGGCTGATGTCCGGAAGTTCGAGAAACTCTGATGGCGCACGAACGTCGGTGACCCCTCGACACCGACGTCCGCCGCGCGAACCAGCGACAATATTGCCGTATTGTAACGGTTCGGGCAAACGTAGGCGAGAGTTATCGGCGGTTATTGGCGCAACTGGCCGTGCCGGATCAGCTCGTTGACGGACTCTTCCCACCTGGCCAACTCCGGGTCCGAGGTGAACGACGCGGGCAGGTGCCGGTCGAGATGCCGGCGCAAGATGATCGAGCCCAGCGTCAGGACCAACGGATTCAGCCCGGCCCAGACCACGTCGAGGCCCTCGGCGGCGTCCCCGGCGTCGACCATGCGCTGCCACCGGTCGATGCCGATCCGGGCCATCGCGTCGAATATCGCCATCCCGCTTGGGGTTTCAGAAGCCACCGCCCGGCCCAGATAGTCCATGACCACCAGGTGGTCGGTGAGCAGGCCGTGCACCGCCCGACCGATCGCGGCCACCGAATCGGGCCCCGGGCTTTCCAGCGCGGCGAACATGGTCGAGCTGATGAGTTTCATCGCCACGTCGTCGACGGCCTTGATCAAACCGTCCTTGGTGCCGAAATGGTGCTGCACCAACCCCACCGACACGCCCGCGGTATCGGCCACCATCTGCAACGTCGCATCGGACGTGCCCCGCTGCGCAAACACCGTCAACGCCGCATTGAGGATGCGGTCCTGCCGAGACTGCTGCAACTGCGCTCCGTCGGCTATGTCATCCACAGGAGACATCCAACCACCGCACAACCGATAACGACCGGTGACTGAGGAACATACCGTTCGCATGAAAGTGCAGCTTGTACGCACTTTTACCTTGGCGCGATTGTGAGGTCGCGAGGACTGTGCGCCTACGGTGTGGGTTTTGCGCCGTCAGTTCAGGGTCAACGACGAGGGGCCGCCCAGCCGCGTTGACTCTGTGCCCACGGCGTTCGCCACTCGCACTTTTGCGCCCTCAGTTCAGCGTCAACGGCGAGGGCTACCGAGTGTGCACGCAGTGAGTGCTCAGCTCGAGATCTGTGATCTGGATCCACATTCGCGGCCTCGCGAAGCCGGGCTCAGCCCTGACGGCGCCACCAACGACGACGCGGAGCGGGCGGTTCCCACACGGGAACGCCAACGGGCTCAACCTTTTCGGTGGCTTGGACCTTCGGCGCAGCTTCTTCGGCCGGCTCAGCATCGGCGTCGGCTTCATCGGCAGTTTCGTCGGTGCTGTCGGCGTCTTTGGCTTCGTCAGCGTCTTCAGCCTCGTCAGCGTCTTCAGCCTCGGAATCCGCTGCTTCCTCGGACTCCTCCGCAGCATCCTCCACGTCAGCGTTGTCGTCGCCGTCGGCGACCTCGGTCTCCGCGGCGGCTTCCACAGCCTCGGAATCCGTTGCTTCTTCGAGCTCTTCGGCAGCATCCTCGACATCAGCACTGTCATCACCGTCGACGACATCAGTCTCCGCGGCCGCTTCCACAGCCTCGGAATCCGCTGCCTCGTCGGATTCCTCGACGTCTTCGGCTACCTCGACGTCTTCGGCTACCTCAGCGTCTCCGGCTACCTCAGCGTCTCCGGCTACGTCAGCGTCCTCGACATCAGCGCTGTCGTCGCCGTCGGCGACCTCCGTCTCGGCGGTCGCCTCGTCAGGCGCCTCGTCGGCTTCCGTCGTCCCCTCGGACTCCTCGGCCACCTCGACTGCTTCGGCCTCATCAGCGTCCAGTTCCTCGGCCTCGGCGTCGGACTCGTCTTCTTCCTCGACCTCGTCGGAATCGACTGGCTCGTCGGCGGATTCGTCGACGGATTCCTCGACAGCCGCCTCGGCGTCGACCGCATCTTCGTCGACCGTGTCCTCAGCGTCGACGGCCTGCTCCGCGAGCGCCACGGTCTCGTCGGGTTGCGTCTCGACGACGTCGGCCTCGTCGGCAACGTCGGCATCCTCGCCCGACGCGGCGTCGACCGCAGCACCGGCGGCCACAGCCGCCGGCACGGCCAACAGCGCGCCCTCGGCGTCGACGTCGGCCTCGTCCTCCGCTTCTTCGGCCTGCCGGCCACCGAGCGTCGACGGATCCTCACGGCCCCGCGGCGCCACCATCATGTAGACGACGGCACCGATGAACACGAACGTCGAAGTGAACGAGTTGACGCGGATGCCGGCGATCAGCGTCGCGGTGTCGCTGCGCATCAACTCGACGCCGAAGCGGCCGACGCAGTAGGCGGCGACGTACAGCGCGAACAGCCGGCCGTGGCCCAGCTTGAAGCGGCGGTCCGCCCACAGCAGGATGAAGAAAACCAGGAGGTTCCACAGCAATTCGTAGAGGAACGTCGGGTGCACGACCTCGTAGACCTGCCCGGTCGAGACGCCGTTGAGCAGATGCGGGTTCACCACGCCGGAACCGTCGCTGCGCTGGAAGATCTGCAGGCCCCACGGCAAATCCGTCGGGCGACCGTACAGCTCCTGGTTGAAGTAGTTGCCAAGCCGGCCGATGGCCTGCGCCAGGATGATGCCGGGAGCGATGGCATCACCGAAGGCGGGCAACGGAATTCCGTGCCGGCGGCACCCGATCCAGGCACCGACGCCACCGAGCGCAACCGCGCCCCAGATACCGAGCCCGCCGTCCCAGATGCGGACCGCGCCCGCGAAACCGGCGCCGCCCTCGGCGAAGTAGGTGCGCCAGTCTGTCATCAGGTGGTACAGGCGACCACCGATGAGGCCGAAGGGCACCGCCCACAGCGCGATGTCGTAGATGACGCCCGGTTCACCACCGCGCGCGACCCACCGGCGATCACCGATGATCAGCGCGGCGATGATGCCGGTGATGATGCAGAGCGCGTAGGCCCGGATCGGTACTGGCCCCAAGTGCCAGACGCCCTGGGCCGGACTCGGGATGTATGCCAGCAACGATGTGGTCACGCGGAAACTTTCTGTCGTACTCCGTGGGCCAGTTCTTCGGACAAGGCGCGGACCGCCGGGAGGCCGCCGTCACCCAGCGCCGACACGAGCGCCGAGCCGACGATGACGCCGTCGGCGTACGCCGCGATCTCGGCCGCCTGTTCGCGCGACCGCACCCCGAGGCCGACACCGACAGGGATGTCCGAGACGGCACGCACGCGGGACACCAATTCCGGCGCCATGTTCGACACCGCGTCGCGCGCACCGGTCACGCCCATGGTCGAGGCGGCGTAGACGAAGCCGCGCGAGGCCTGCACCGTATTGGCCAGCCGCTCCGGGGTGGACGACGGGGCCACCAGGAAGATGCGGTCGAGGTTGTGGGCGTCGGAGACGCCGAACCACTCGTCGGCCTCATCGGGGATGAGGTCGGGTGTGATGAGCCCGAGCCCGCCGGCCGACGCCAGGTCCCGCGCGAAAGCATCGACGCCCCAGCGCAGCACGGGATTCCAGTAGGTCATGACGACGGCGTGCCCACCGGCATTGCTGATGGCCTCGACGGCCTTGAGCGCGTCGCGGACCCGCACCCCGTTCTGCAGAGCGGTGTTGGTGGCGGCGGCGATGACCGGGCCGTCCATGCCCGGATCGGAGTACGCGACGCCGACTTCGATGATGTCGCAACCGGATTCGGTCATCGCGACCATCGCGTCGATCGACGTCTGCACATCCGGGTAGCCGGTCGGCAGGTACCCGATCAGCGCCGAACGCCCTTCGGCCCGGCACGATTCGAACAATCCAGCCAGTCGGCTCATGACGCTTCCCCAGTCTCACCGTCCAGTAGACCGAACCACTTCGCGGCGGTCTCGACGTCCTTGTCGCCGCGGCCGGACAGGTTCACCACGATCACCGCACCCGGGCCCAGTTCGCCACCCAGCTTCAACGCGCCCGCCACCGCGTGCGCCGATTCGATCGCCGGGATGATGCCCTCGGTGCGGCACAGCAGGCCGAAGGCCTCCATGGCCTCGGTGTCGGTGACCGGCCGGTACTCGGCGCGGCCGATGTCCTTGAGATAGGCATGCTCCGGACCGACGCCCGGGTAGTCCAAACCGGCTGAGATGGAATGCGATTCGATGGTCTGACCGTCCTCGTCCTGCAGCAGGTACGAGAAGGAACCCTGGAACGCACCCGGCGACCCGCCGGTGAAAGTGGCTGCGTGCCTTCCGGTTTCGACTCCGTCGCCGGCCGCTTCGAAACCGACCAGACGCACGCCCGGATCGTCGATGAACGCGTGGAAGACGCCGATGGCGTTCGATCCGCCGCCGACGCATGCCGTCACCGCGTCGGGCAGCCGGCCGGCCTGCTCCTGCACCTGGACCCGTGCTTCCATACCGATGACGCGCTGGAAGTCGCGCACCATGACGGGGAACGGGTGCGGCCCGGCCGCGGTGCCGAAGCAGTAGTAGGTGTTGTCGGCGTTGGTGACCCAGTCACGGAAGGCTTCGTTGATGGCGTCTTTGAGGGTCGCCGAACCGGCCTCGACAGACACCACGGTGCCGCCGAGCAGCCGCATCCGAGCGACGTTCAGCGCCTGCCGGGCCGTGTCGACCGCACCCATGTAGACGACGCACTCCAGGCCGAGCAGCGCGCACGCCGTCGCGGTGGCGACGCCGTGCTGTCCGGCGCCGGTCTCGGCGATGACGCGGGTCTTGCCCATGCGCTTGGCCAGCAGCGCCTGCCCGAGCACGTTGTTGATCTTGTGAGAACCGGTGTGGTTCAGGTCTTCTCGTTTGAGGAACAGCCGCGCCCCGCCGGCATGTTCGGACAGTCGCGTCGCTTCGTACAGCGGCGACGGCCGGCCGGTGTAGTGCTGCTGCAACCGGTCAAGTTCGTCGAGGAACGTCTGGTCGGTGCGGACCTTGTCGTAGGCCGCGGTGACTTCCTCGATGACCGCCATCAGGGCTTCGGGCACCAGTCGGCCGCCGTAGGCACCGAAGTGCCCCTTGGCGTCGGGGTCGTGGCTTGTGGCTTCGGCGACGGCCGCGCTCATCCGCGGCAATTCGGTACCTGTGTGATCAGACATGAGAACTCGGGCTGCTTCTTCGCGCAGGAGCCCGCAATTCAGCGGGCTGGTTTCGGGCAGGACGGGTGCGTGCCGGCAGTCACCAGGTCGGCGACGGCGCTGCGGGGGTCACCACTGGTCACGAGGCCTTCACCGACCAGGACCGCGTCGGCGCCGGCACCGGCGTAGGCCAGCAGGTCGGCGGTGCCACGCACCCCCGACTCGGCGATCCGGATGATGTTGCTCGGCAGTCCGGGCGCGATACGACCGAAGCAGTCGCGGTCGACCTCGAGGGTCTTGAGGTCGCGGGCGTTGACGCCGATCACCTTGGCACCGGCCTGGATGGCCCGGTCCGCCTCCTCCTCGGTGTGCACCTCGACCAGCGGGGTCATCCCGAGCGACTCGGTCCGGTCGATCATCGAGGTCAGCACCGACTGCTCCAGCGCCGCGACGATCAGCAGCAGCATGTCGGCGCCGTGGGCCCGGGCCTCGTGAATCTGGTACGGGGTGACGATGAAGTCCTTGCGCAGCACCGGGATCGACACCGCGGCACGCACGGCGTCCAGGTCTGCCAGCGAACCGTTGAAGCGACGCTCCTCGGTCAGCACGCTGATCACCCGGGCACCGCCGGACTCGTAGGCCTTGGCCAGCTTGGCGGGATCGTCGATCTGCGCCAACGCCCCCTTGCTGGGGCTCGCCCGCTTCACTTCGGCGATGACGCCGATGCCCGGCTCCCGCAGCGCGGCGAGAGCGTCCTTGGCCGCCGGTGCCTTCTTGGCCCGCTCCTTGACCTCGGTCAGACTCAGCGCGGCTTCGCGGGCGGCAACATCAGCGCGAACTCCCTCGATGATGGAGTCGAGCACGGTCCCCGAAGTCATAACGCGTCGTCGTCCTTCCGTGCCGGTTCGGCAAGCCAGATGATCATCTCGAAGGGTAGTCGCCAGGGCGGCGCAGACTGCCACCGGGCCACACTCATTTGCCGCCGCCATCGTTCTGGGTCGGATCGTGGCCTTCGTCGAGGGCGTCCCAGATCATCCGTTCGGACATGCCGTCGGCGGCTTCTTCCTGCGCCGCTTCGCGCCGCGCACCCGGCGCGGCGTATTTCGACGTGGTCGCCGCAGCAGCTCCACGACTGGCCGAACGCATCAGCAATACGGCTCCGACCAGCGTCAACACTGCAGCGGCCAGCGTGACCCCGGCGCCCCAGTAGTGCCGCTGCGTCCCCACCAGAAACATGACCGCGATCTGCGCCATGTCGGCCGCGCGGACCGAGACGTCGGTGACCGCCCACAGGCTGAGGGCCAGATATCCCATCCCGGCGCTCGCGACGGCGACCAGCAGCGCCAGCAGCCGCAGCGCCCAACCACGCACAGCGAGCGCCGCGACCGCGGCGGCGCCGGCCAACAGGGCCAGCGGGATGAGGGCCGTCGACCAGGCCGCGCCGGACAGCGTCGTCGTCTTCGGCTGGCCCAGCCCGTCGAACGACGACACGTCGACCCAGGCCAGCCGGGACGCGCTCCACAACATCAGGGCGGCCACGAGCAGCAGCACCTGTGCGGTGCGGGTGGTCCTCACGGCTCGCTCAACGTCTCGGCGGCTGCGATCGCCGCCAGGACGGCCTTGGCCTTGTTGGACGACTCGTTGTACTCGTACGGCCCGTTGGAGTCCGCCACGACGCCGCCACCGGCCTGCACGTAGGCGGTGCCTGCGCGCATCAGCGCGGTGCGGATCGCGATGGCGAAGTCCGCGTTGCCGGCGAAGTCGAGGTACCCGAGCACGCCGCCGTACAGCCCGCGACGGGTCAGCTCGACCTCTTCGATGAGCTCCATGGCCCGGACCTTCGGCGCCCCCGACAGCGTCCCGGCCGGGAAGCAGGCAGTGACGGCGTCCAGCGCGGTCTTGTCGTCGGCGAGGTGGCCGGTGACGGTCGAGACCAGGTGCATGACGTGGCTGTAGCGCTCGATGTGGCTGTAGTCCTCGACGCGCACGGTGCCGGGCTTGCAGACCCGGCCGAGATCGTTGCGCCCCAGGTCGACCAGCATCAGGTGCTCGGAGCGCTCCTTGTCGTCGGCGAGGAGTTCCTTTTCGAGGAGGATGTCGTCCTCCTCGGTGGCGCCGCGCCACCGGGTGCCGGCGATCGGGTGCGTCGTCGCCACCCCGTCCTTCACCGTGACGAGCGCCTCCGGGCTGGAGCCGACGACCGAGAAGTCAAGGCCGCCTTCGGCATTCGGCACGTTGAGCAGGTACATGTAGGGGCTGGGGTTGGTCACCCGAAGCACCCGGTAGACGTCGATGGGATCCGCGGCGGTGTCCATCTCGAAGCGCTGCGACGGCACCACCTGGAACGCCTCGCCGGCCTCGATGTCACCGACGAGCTTCTCGACGATGGCCGTGTACTCCTCGACCGTGCGCTGCTGACGCGGCTGCGGCTGCGGACGGCTGAAGGTCGCGATGCTCGACGGCAGCGGCTCCCCCAACGCCTTGGTCATGACGTCGAGGCGGGCGACGGCATCGTCGTAGGCCCAGTCGACGCGCTCGTCGGTGCCGTTCCAGTTGACCGCGTTGGCGATGAGGGTGATGGTGCCCTCATGGTGGTCGACGGCAGCCATGTCGGTGGCCAGCAGCAGCACCATGTCGGGCAGTTTGAGGTCGTCGACCGCCAGCTCCGGCAGCCGCTCAAGGCGCCGCACCATGTCGTACGCGAAGTACCCCACCAGCCCGCTCGACAGCGGCGGCAGGCCCGGCACCGGCGCGGTCTGCAACAGGGCCAGGGTGTCGCGCACCGCCTGCAGCGGATCGCCGCCACTGGGTGCGTCCTGCGGCGTGTTGCCGAGCCAGACGGCTTCACCGTCCCGGACCGTCAGCGCCGACGGGGCGCCCGCACCGATGAACGACCATCGCGACCAGGACCGCCCGTTCTCGGCCGACTCCAGCAGAAACGTGCCGGGACGGTTGGCGGCCAGCTTGCGGTAGGCCGACAACGGCGTCTCGCTGTCGGCGAGCACCTTGCGCGTCACCGGCACGACACGGTGCTCGGCGGCCAGCGCCTGGAATTCCTCACGTGAGGTCGTCTTCACGCGGTCATCCTCCCAGAAGTAGCGTGGCAACCATGAAACGTGGTGACCTCGTCGCAGAGTTCAATCTCCCCGACCAGACCGGGACGAACCGCAGCCTTTCCGAACTGCTGGCCGACGGGCCGATCGTGCTGTTCTTCTACCCCGCGGCCATGACGCCGGGCTGCACCATGGAGGCCTGCCACTTCCGCGACCTGGCGGCCGAGTTCGCCGCCGTCGGTGCCTCCCGGGTCGGGATCAGCATGGACGCGGTCGAGAAGCAGGACAAATTCGCCGAGAAGCACAGCTTCGACTACCCGCTGCTGTCGGACACCTCCGGCGCGGTGGCCGAGGCGTTCGGTGTGAAACGTGGCCTGCTCGGCAAGCTGATGCCCGTCAAGCGGACCACGTTCGTCATCGACACCGACCGCAGAGTGCTCGAGGTCATCGCGAGCGAGATCTCCATGGACTCCCACGCCGACAAGGCGCTCGAGGTGCTCAGAGCGCGTTAGCCGCCCGGATCACCGCCGCCAGTGACGCGGTGAGCACCGAGTCACTGCGGCCGCACGACCAGCCGCCGCGGTGTTCGAGGTAGGTGACCGCGGTGGCGCCGATCGACTGCTGGGTGAGGCTCAGAACCTCGACGGGCCGGTCCACGTCGGCCAGCGCCTGCGTCAGCGCCTCGACGGGCCCGACACCGCGATGGGTACTGGTGCGCGCAATCCCATTGACGGTCACCGTGATCTCGGTGGTGTCGTCGCTGCTGACGTGCCAGTCCTTCAGCTCGACCGGGCCGCCGCAACCCAGGTAGGTCGCCTCGAACAGGTCGTACAGCTCGGTGGCGGTCACCTCGGCGCCGCTGCCGTCGGCGTGGGCCTGCACGTGCCGGGCGAAGTCGATCTGCAGCCGGCGCGGCAGGTCCAGTCCGTAACCGGTGTGCAGCAGATAGGCGATACCGCCCTTACCGGACTGTGAATTCACCCGGATGACCGCGTCGTAGCTGCGGCCGATGTCGGCCGGATCGATCGGCAGATACGGTACCCGCCAATCGATTTCGTGTTGGTCGCGGTTCTCGGCCGCCGCCCGGGCCCGGTGTTCGGCCAGCCCTTTCTTGATGGCGTCCTGGTGGGTGCCCGAGAACGCTGTGTGCACCAGGTCGCCCACGTACGGATGGCGTTCGTGGATCGGCATCCGCGTGCAGTGCGACACCGTGCGGGCGATCGCATCGATGTCGGAGAAGTCGATCATCGGGTCGACGCCCTGCGCATACAGATTCAGGGCCAGGGTGGCGATGTCGACGTTGCCGGTGCGCTCACCGTTGCCGAACACACAGCCCTCGACGCGTTGCGCCCCGGCCAGGACTGCCAATTCGGCGCAGGCCACGCCGGTCCCCCGGTCATTGTGCGGGTGCACCGACAGGATCACCGCATCGCGCCGGGCCAGATTCCGGTGCATGTACTCGATCTGGTCGGCGTATACGTTCGGCGTCGCAACCTCAACGGTGGCAGGAAGATTCAGGATCACCGGCCGGCTCTCGGTGGCGTCCCACAGCTGCGTCACGGCGTCGCAGATCTCCAGCACGTAATCGGGTTCGGTCAGGTTGAACACCTCGGGCGAGAACTGGAACCGGATGTTCGGCATACCCTCGGTCAAGGTGAGCACGTCGAGCGCGCCGTGCAGGATCAGACTGCGCAGCTCGTCGCGGTCCTTGCCCAGCACGGTGTTTCGCCACGTGGGCGCGGTCGCGGTGTACATGTGGATGACGACGTCGTTGCGCATGCCCCGCACCGATTCGACGGTGCGCTCGATCAGGTCGCGGCGGGCCGGGGTGAACACCGCGATGGTGACATCCGGTGGCGCGATGTCGGTTTCGGCCAACAGCCGCACGAAGTCGAAATCGGTCTGGGACGCCGAGGGGTAGCCGACCTCGATCTCCTTGTAGCCGATGGCGACAAGCTGTTCGAAGAATCGGCGTTTGCGATCGGGGTCCATCGGCTCGGCCAGGGCCTGGTTGCCGTCGCGCAGGTCGACGGGCACCCACAGCGGCGCGGCAGCGATTCGGTTACTGGGCCAATCCCGTTGGACCACAGGGATGTCCACCCGATCGAAGACATCGGTGTAACGGTGCCACGGCATGGTTGACGGTTGTTGACGGTTCCAGGAGGTGCTCATGAGTGGTCTGCTCTCGGTCAGGTTTGGAGGTGACCGGTCGCGACAGAGCCCCACGGCAGGGGGCCGGTCGTTTCAGACCCCGCCGCGGCAGCCAAGGAGAAGCACGCGCGTCATGATGGTTAGACTATACACAACTCCTCAGACAAGTAGAGAGGTTCTATGGTTTCGCAGGTATCGCGTCAGCCCCTGGCGGCGCAAGCCGCCCAGCTCCTACTGACGCGCATCAAAGACGGTGAATGGCCACTGGGACAACGCCTTCCCGGCGAAACCACGCTGGCCGCCCAGCTCGGCGTCGGCCGTTCCACCCTGCGTGAGGCCATCCGCGAACTGGCCGGGAAGGGCGTCCTCGACAGCCGTCAGGGCGCCGGCGTCTTCGTCACCGCCCTCGATGCCACCGACGACTGGGACACCGTGCTGCGCAGCGCGAACGTCGCCTCGGTGATCGAGGCCCGCATCGCCATCGAGGCCGAGGGCGCCGCCCTCGCCGCAACCCGGCGCACACCGGCCGATCTGCGCGCCATCCGTCGCACCCTCGCCGCCCGCGGCGTCACCGGCCAGTCGGTCCCCGAACATGTGGATGCGGACATGGCCTTTCACCGGGCCGTGATCGCCGCCGCCCACAATGACGTGCTGACCCAACTGTTCGACGCATTCCTGCCCCGGCTGCGGCTGGCCATGATCGACATGCTGAGAATCCGCCCGATCGCGTCAGAACCGTGCGACCACGCGCTGCATCAGCAACTCGCAGACGCCATCGTCGCGCGCGATCCCGACGCCGCGGCCGCCGCGAGCCGCACCCACCTGAGCGCTTTGAAGGAGTCCTTCACATGACCCCGGTCCTCGAAATCGACAACGTGACCTTCCGCCGCGAAGGCAAGCAGATCATCGACGGCATCTCGCTGACGGTGCGCGAGGGCGAGCACTGGGCGCTGCTCGGCCCCAACGGCGCGGGCAAGAGCACGCTGCTCGGCTTCTGCGGCGCGGTCACGTTCCCGACGTCGGGCACCGTGCGGGTGCTGGGCGCACAGATGGGCCGCACCGACCTGGCGCCACTGCGCCGGTCGATCGGCCACGTCAATCCGCGGCACCGGTTGCAGTATCCGTTGACCGTGCGGGAGGTGGTGCTGACCGGTGTCACCGGAACCATCGACATCGCGGCCCGGTGGACACCCACCGGCGAGGACATCGCGCGCGCGGACGAATTGATCGGCACCGTGGGACTGACCCACCGGGCCGACGCCGTGTGGCCGACGCTGTCGCAGGGCGAGCGCGGGCGAACCCTCATCGCCCGCGCCCTGATCGCCGAGCCACGACTGCTACTGCTCGACGAACCCACCACGGGCCTGGACGTGGCCGCCCGCGAGCTGCTGCTGGAAACCCTTGACGCGCTGGAGCATTCACACCCCGAGATGGCGTCGATTCTCGTGACACACCACCTCGAGGAGCTGCCGACGTCCACGTCCCACGCGCTGCTGATCGGCGACGGCCGGACGGTCGCCGTGGGGCCGGCTACCGAGACCGTAACGACCGATCATGTGACAGAGGCCTTCTCGCACCCCATCGAGGTCGGCTATAGCCAAGGACGGTGGTCCGCCCGGGCGAAGGCCGGCCGAATCGACCTGTGACGCAACGGGTTGAGTCAGCATGACTGCCGGCGCTGGACCTCAGATACGCGTGCATCAGAGCAGTGATACCGACTACCGCCGCATCGTCATGCACACTCAGCCCGGCACCGAGCCAATCGCCGACGGACGTCAACCGAACAATCCTTGACCGGCCGCCCTTTCGCATGGCCGGTTAGACGAACAGTGCTAACGACACGGTTCCCGCTACGCCTTCCCATCGAGGGTGGTCTTGATTCGCGGCACCACCGATTCGAGGGGTTCGTTTGTTTCGAACACTACGACCGCCGTTCGGCTCTCGGATGTACGGCTCACCAGTGCCAGCGTTGTAGTCATCGCCTCGGAAAAATCGCGCTGCGGTGTCGTAGATTCTGCGCGCAGCCACCGCCGCAACACGTGGTTGTGGGCGGTGACGACCGCGGTCGCCAGGAGCTCGGCACGCAATGCCGCGTTTGGCTCACCGTCGAGATGTGCTGTCAGGTGGCGGGTGAATAGGCGGGTATACCGTCCTATGCTTGCCATTTCGCGATCGCGTAGCGCAGAAACGGTACTGGTCAGGCGAAACCTAGCTTGCGCCAGCTCGCCCTCCTTCACGTAGTAGTCGAAGACCACCCCTGCGGCGTCCACTACGGCGGCCAGCGCGGAGCTTCTCGCGGCCGTTTTCAGCCGAAGCTCGACCTGAGCCAGAAGCGCGTCATGGTCGGGGAATATCAGACCTTCCTTCGAACCGAACAACCGGAAGAGCGTCGTGCGCCCCACGTCTGCCCTTTGTGCGATTTGGTCGACGGTAACCGCGTCATACCCCCTCTCCTCAAACAATGCGATTGCCGCATCCACCAGTCGTTCTCGAGCGGTTTCTCCCCGCATTCAGCTTCCCCTTTACGCCAAGACTGTACTTAGTACCATTTTTACGGTACTAAGTACCACCATGGACAACGACGCCCTCCAATGTGACCAGATGTACGCCCTTACCGACGAACAACGCGAGATTCGTCGCGCCGCGCGAGCAGTGTGCGAGGCGAAGATTGCGCCATTTGCCGCAGATGTCGACGAGCAGGCCAGATACCCTCGCGAAGCTGCCGAAGCGCTACTGGCCACCGACTTCTTCGCCCCTCACGTTCCAGAACAGTTCGGCGGCGCGGGTGCGGACGCGTTAGCTACCTGCATCGTCATCGAAGAGGTGGCACGGGTATGCGCGTCCTCCTCGTTGATCCCGGTGGTGAACAAGTTGGGTTCGATGCCGTTGATCCTGGCGGGTTCGGATGAGCTGCAGAGCCGCTATCTTCCACAACTAGCCGCCGGCAAGGGCTTTTCCTACTGCCTCTCGGAGCCAGACGCGGGTTCCGACGCGCTTGGCATGACCACCCGAGCGGTCCAGGAGGGGCAATTCTGGATCCTCAACGGCGTCAAACGCTGGATCAGCAATGCCGGAGTCTCCGACTTCTACACCGTGCTCGCTGTTACCGATCCCGCCAAGCGCGGCAGCGGCATCAGCGCGTTCGTGGTCGAGAAGGATGATCCCGGTGTGTCTTTCGGCGAGCAATGATCAGAACCTGTGGATGAGCCTCGGCGAGGCGGCGTAGGAAAGGGCGCACCTTCCCGAGGATGATCT
>NZ_JBJIAO010000053.1:0-33014 GCF_045310825.1 Mycobacterium sp. SMC-21
GAATTCGAAGCAATCATGACCACACCGGCCAGTCAGGCCGCGTGACCGAAACTGTCACCTGATCGTGCAGCAGACCCGAACGGCGACCTGACGCCGGCGCAGGTCCGAGTCGGCAGCGGCAAGATGGCTTGGTGGAAGTGCGCAAGATGCCAGCACGAATGGAAGACGACGATCTGTCGTCGAACGACCCAAGGCGGCACAGGTTGTCGGGAGTGCTGGCTGGTGCGCAAAGCGATCTTGCGGTCAACGCCGAAGCCCGGTCAGAGCTTTGGCGACCAATTCCCGGGGCCGGCAGCTGAGTGGCATCCGACCCGTAACGGCGACCTCACTCCTTGGCAAGTGAAACCGGGCAGCAACAGACGGGTTTGGTGGTTGTGTGGAGACGGTCACGAATGGGACGTGTCGCCTAGCAACCGCCGCAGGGGTGAGCGTTGTCCGACGTGCGCGGAATTGCAGCGGTCCATTACGAAGTCGACGCCCAAGGTGGGCCGGTCGCTTGCCGATGTGCGCCCGGATATCGCCGCCGAATGGCATCCGACGAAGAACGCGCCAACTACCGCGGCCGATGTCAACCCGGGCAGCAAGAAGCCTCGGTGGTGGCTGTGTGGGAAGTGCGCCTTATCGATATCGCACCAAGAGCCTGGCGAGCGAATGCCCAGACGTGGCAATGGAGTTCGACCCGAAAAAGAACAATGGAGTAAAGCCAGAGGAAGTGCATCCGGGTAGCAACACCAAGTTCATATGGACCTGTCGAGACTGTGGCCACGAATGGTCGTCGATGGTTTGGATTCGCAGTGCTGGACACGGTTGTCCCAAGTGCTCGCGGAAACGCGGTGCGGCAAAGCGGGCTCTACCACCACCCGGCGGATCGTTCGCTGACCTATTTCCTGTGCCCGCGGTCGAATGGCACCCCACGCGCAACGCCCCATTGACGGCTCACGACGTGCGCCCGGCTAGTGACAGGCTCGTTTGGTGGCAGTGCAAGCGCGGACATGAATGGCAGGCAAGGGTGGTCGATCGCCGGAAATTCGGACGGTGCCGGGAATGTCGCGCAGAGGGTCACCGCTAGGTCGACGACATTTTGCGACCGGGTGGCAGCCCACGGTTGTGGGCGTCGACGTCGCCCGGCCTCAGCTCCGGCAGGAATCGCAGGGCATTGGTTTGAGTGCGATATCCCATGAAAAGCGACCATGCTCGTTACTGCCATGCATCGCCATGCGAGGGTGCGTCGCACCCACGACCCGCGGGTCCTTCTGCACCAACGCAATCCGCGCATCTACGTCGGCGCTGACTTCTGCTGGAACTTCGAAGACCTCGGCCAGCAACAGGACGGCCCTGCCGTCGACCAACGTAAATCCTCCAATTGGCACCATTCCGCCCATGTTCACGGGCTGATCATGAACGCGAGAGAAGACAATATGCACGGCTATCGCCTTACCGACTGGGGCCGCGGGGACCCACACCAACTCTTTCGGAAACGTCTCCCGAAAGTCGCCCAGGTCTTGAGTGCGCATCCGAACGGAATAGCCGAGGGTCATTCGGCTATCGCCGTGCTCGGTCGCTTCCTGCCATTGGTCGAGAATTCTGTTTGGTTGGTCCGTGTACTTCTGCGCGAGTTCGGAATTCAGGAACTGGTGTCGCCAGTCTCCCGTCTCATGGAGGCTGATTTTCTGGGTATCGGCAATATCCCGTGCTGTGACGTAAACATCAAAAGTGTTGCGATTCGCCCAAACTCGCCAGACGGCGGAGTGGGACCCCGCTGGATCGCCAACGCAGAACCGGACGACTCCTCCAGGGCCACTCAGTACGACATCGTGTTGTTGGCCATCAGCGGTCCAGAGACTCAGAGTCATAGGCTTTTTCGCGTCGCCGTCCTTGTTCTGTACTTGATCGCTCACAGCGGACCCCATGGTCCCTTTTCTGGGCAGTAGGCCCGAATGCCGTCCGCGACAAGGTTGCCCGCCTGATCGGCGGACAGCCCACGAGCACGTAGCCCGATGATGAAACCGGTCATCCCGATACCGCCGTAGTTGTCACATGCTGAATGACCGTCGGCCACGAGCTGGCCAGGATCGCCCTGTATTCCGTTGGCCTGCAACGCGGCAAGGAATTTGGCATCAGGGGTATCCGCGTGAGCCAGCGGGGTGGCGCATACTAGCGCGAGCACGATACCGGCCGCTGCTTCGCGGGTCATGACGTCACCACCCGGAGCCGTGGGCGCCCCGGAGGTATGTCATTCGACGGCTGCACCAGGTGGCCAGCGGCTGCGTCTATCAAGGCAATGGCCGCTTGGAGTAGTTCGGCTGGCCATGTCTCCATCGGGTAGGCGTCGAGCTTGTCGGCCAGCTCGGCGCGCAGGTACTCAACCGGTGGCGCCGGGGTGTTGATCGTTGTCATGTTCGCCAGTGTGCGACTGACTCGGCGCGTTGGGTAGACCATTCCCAATCTTGGATATTGGCCAAGCGCCAAGGCGGCCTGACGCGCGTTGCAGTGGCTCGCCAATTTGTCGGTCAGCAACCAGCAGAATTACTGTCAGACCTGGTCAAACTCGGCTGAGCTGGCGTAGTCTCAATCGCTATGAAGACTTTGCTGGCAATGGCTGTTGCTGGCGCGGCGGTTGTGTTGGCCGCACCGGCTCATGCCGATGACGATGACGCGATATTCCTCCAGGTGATTCACCACTACGGGATTACGTTTCCCACCAATGCGAGCGCGGTGAGCGCTGCCCGGTTCGTGTGCAGCCAGATCGACTCTGGCTGGACCCCGGCCGAGGTCTCGATGAAGGTGTACAACATCACCAACAAGACGGTTACCGCGGATGACGCCGGGTACTTTGTGGGCGCGTCTGTGGCGGCCTACTGCCCGGAGTATAAGGACCAGCTCTAGCTCGCTTGCGCCTTGGTCTAGCGAGTGAAAGTGACGCGCGTGCTCGGCCTGGTGAAGCAGAATCGGTGCTGTGGCCGCCATCTTGAAGCCGAAACCCGGCGAGTCACTGGCTGATCTGCGACCCGATGTTGCAGCGGAGTGGCACCCGACGCTGAATGGTGGTCTGACCGCGTACGACGTGCGGCCTGGATGCAATGCCGACGTGTGGTGGCGGTGCTCGACTTGCGGGCACGAGTGGAAGAACAAGGTGTACAAGCGTGGGACGGCGGGCAGGGGGTGCCCACCGTGCGGGATAGCGCGGCGTGCTGCTGCGGCGGCGAAGCCCAGGCCGGGAGAATCGCTTGCCGAGGCGGCGCCTGACGTCGCCGCCGAATGGCACCCCACACTCAATGATGGCCTGACGCCAGCGGAGGTACGAGTCGGCAGCGGACGGGCCGTCTGGTGGAAATGTTCGCGCTGCCAACACGAATGGCAAGCTGCTGTTAACAAGCGCAGCCAGGTCGGCATCGGCTGCCACAAATGCGCGGTCGCACACCGCGCCGTCTTGCGATCAACCCCTAAGCGCGGCAACAGTTTTGCCGATAGATTCCCCGAAGCGGCGGCCGAGTGGCATCCCACAAAGAACGGCCACCTGACTGCACACGATGTTCGGCCAGCGAGCAGCAAACGGGTTTGGTGGCTATGCAGTGAGGGGCACGAGTGGACCGTATCGCCGAGCAACCGCCAACGAGGGGAGCAGTGCCCCGAATGCGACGAGGCCAGACGTGCAATCGCGAAATCAACGCCCAAGGCGGGCCGGTCGCTGGCTGACCTGTACCCCGATGTCGCTGTGGAGTGGCACCCCACAAAGAATGCGCCGCTAACGGCGGCCGACGTGAATCCTGGCGCCAGACAACACAGGTGGTGGCAGTGCAGGGCGGCCGGGCATGTGTGGGCCGCGCCGCCTTACAAGCGTGTGGACCGTGGCGACGGTTGCCCGGAATGTTCGACCATCGGTGTTTCGGCGCGCCAGCTTAGGCTTGAATACGAATTGGCCGCGGCTGGACTGGCTGTTGCACATGGCCATCCTCCAATACCTGTGAAGCACCGGCGGCCGGTCCGGGCTGACATCGTTATACCCAGTCTCGGCATAGTCGTGGAATACGACGGTGTGCGATTCCATGCCGACCTGGACCGCCGAGACCGAGCACAAACCGACGCGCTCAATGCGGCAGGTTGGACGGTTCTACGTGTCCGCGAACTGCCGTTGCACAGCGTTGGCGGGTATGAGGTCTTCGTATCGCCCACCGAGCCGATAAAGACAGTGACCGTGAAGGTGTTGCAGGAGCTAGCGGAAATCGGTTGCGTGGCAGAACGATTCGATGACTACTTGCGCGATCTGCAAGTGTGGGCTGAAGCCGCCGCCAATCAAGCAATATACAGGCACCGCGCGGTTAGTCTCGCGACCGAGTTTCCGGCAATCGCCGCGGAGTTGGACCCTGCTAAGAACGACGGCATCACTGCCGACCGCATCCACCCTGGCAGCAAGACGAAATTTGTGTGGACGTGCTCGGAATGCTCCAACGAATGGCGGTCGCAGGTAGGTATTCGCACCCGTGGCAGCGGATGCCCGCGATGCGGTTACCGGACGGTGGCGCGTAAGCGGTCAGCACCGCAGGCAGGCGAGTCGTTCGCTGACCTGTTTCCCGATGCGGCGAGAGAATGGCACCCGACTAGGAACGGTGAGCTGACGCCGGACCAACTGCGCCCGGCAAGCGGTGTGCGCGCGTGGTGGCTGTGCTCACGGGGACACGAGTGGCGAGCCGTGGTTGCAACTCGCAGAAGCAGCGGGTGCCCAGAGTGCTACGGCGCGCGCCGAGCCCATCGGGACTAGATCAAGGCCACCAACCGCGCGCCATTGGGGCACCGAGACAGTCATCGCTGAAGGCCAATTGCACGAATCTCGCACGGACCTGCATACACGCTGGTCAGGAAGTGCCCCCGGCAGGATTCGAACCTGCGGCCTTCTGCTCCGGAGGCAGACGCTCTATCCCCTGAGCTACGGGGGCGCTTGATGCTGGCGAGCCAGCGGCGCCGTTGGGCGATCACAGACTAGCGCATCGGTGGCCCGCCTCCCGAATCGGTGCGGACTGCCTACCGACCAGCAGGTGACCGATGACAAGCCTGAGCAGCTCAGCCCATAGGATGGACCCCCGTGACCCCCGCCGATCTGGCTGAACTGCTCAAGAACACCGCCGCCGTGGTCCTGGTCGAACACGACCTGGACATCGCCGCGCTGCCCGAAACAGTGGCCATCGAGCGTCCGCGCAACCCCGAGCACGGTGATTACGCGACCAACCTGGCGCTGCAGCTGGGCAAGAAGGTCGGCGTCAACCCGCGTGACCTGGCCGAATGGCTCGCAGAGCGGCTGAACGACGCCGACGGTATCGCTGACGCCACCGTTGCCGGTCCGGGCTTCGTGAACCTGCGCATCGAGGCGTCCGCGCAGAGCGTCGTCATTCTCAACGTGTTGGGCGCCGGCGACCGCTACGGCACCTCCGAGGAGCTCAAGGGCCGCCACATCAACCTGGAGTTCGTCTCGGCGAACCCGACCGGACCCATCCACATCGGCGGCACCCGCTGGGCCGCCGTCGGTGACGCGCTGGGCCGCCTGCTGGCCACGCAGGACGCCACCGTCGTCCGCGAGTACTACTTCAACGACCACGGCGGGCAGATCGACCGCTTCGCCCGCTCGCTGGTCGCGGCGGCCAAGGGCGAGCCGGCCCCGGAGGACGGCTACGGCGGCGACTACATCAAGGACATCGCCGCCGACGTCGTGGCCAAGCGGCCGGACGCGCTGAGCCTGCCGGCCGACGAGTGTCAGGAAGTCTTCCGCGAGCTCGGCGTGGACCTGATGTTCGGCCAGATCAAGCAGTCGCTGCACGACTTCGGCACGGACTTCGACGTCTACACCCACGAAGACTCGATGCACACCTCGGGCCGGGTGCAACAGGCCATCGACAAGCTGCGTGACAACGGCTCGATCTACGAGCAGGACGGCGCAATCTGGTTGCGCACCACCGACTTCGGTGACGACAAGGACCGCGTCGTCATCAAGAGCGACGGCAACCCGGCGTACGTCGCCGGTGACATCGCGTACTACCTGGACAAGCGCCAGCGCGGTTTCGACCTGTGCATCTACATGCTCGGCGCCGACCATCACGGCTACATCGGCCGTCTCAAGGCCGTCGCCGCCGCGCTCGGCGAGGACCCGGCCACCGTCGAGGTGCTGATCGGCCAGATGGTCAACCTGCTCAAGGACGGCCAGCCGATGCGCATGAGCAAGCGCGCCGGCACCGTGATCACCCTCGAGGACCTGGTCGACGCCATCGGCGTGGACGCGGCGCGCTACGTGCTGATCCGGTCGTCGGTGAACAGCCCGATCGACATCGATCTGGGGTTGTGGGCCAGCGCGTCCAACGAAAACCCGGTCTACTACGTGCAATACGCGCACGCGCGGCTGTCGGCCCTGGCGCGCAACGCGGCCGACCTCGGCCTGCAGTCCGACCTCGGGCACCTCGACCTGCTCAGCCACGATCGCGAAGCCACGCTGATGCGCACCATCGGCGAGTTTCCGCGGGTCCTCAAAACCGCTGCGGCCCTTCGGGAACCGCACCGTGTGTGCCGGTACCTGGAAGACCTGGCCGGTGACTACCACCGGTTCTACGACTCCTGCCGCGTGCTTCCGATGGGCGACGAAGAGCACAGCGACCTGCACCGGGCGCGCCTGGCGCTGTGCGCGGCCACCCGCCAGGTCATCGCCAACGGTCTGCAGATCCTCGGCGTGAGCGCCCCGGAGCGGATGTGAGCGGGCAGCCGACCGGCAACGTGGTGCCGGAGAAGCCGCAAACCCCCGACGAGGTCAACCTGTTGGCCCCGAATGTCTGGCCGCGCAACCTGACTCGGGGTGCCGACGGTCAGGTCAGCATCGCCGGTGTGACGGTCGGTGCACTGGCCGAGCAGTTCGGCACGCCGCTGTTCGTCATCGACGAGGACGACTTCCGCTCGCGGTGCCGCGAGATCGCCGACGCCTTCGGTGGCGGCGAGCACGTGCACTACGCCGGAAAAGCCTTCCTGTGTGCCGAGATCGCGCGCTGGGTCGCGCAGGAGGGCCTGTGCCTCGACGTCGCCACCGGCGGCGAACTGGCCGTGGCCCTGCACGCCGACTTCCCGGCCGAGCGAATCACGGTGCACGGCAACAACAAATCGGTCTCTGAGCTGAAGGCCGCGGTCGCGGCCGGCGTCGGGCACATCGTGCTGGACTCCGAGATCGAGATCGAACGCCTGGAGGCCATCGCCGGCGCGGCCGGTGTGGTGCAGGACGTCCTGGTCCGTGTGACCCCGGGCGTCGAGGCGCACACCCACGAGTTCATCTCCACCGCCCACGAGGACCAGAAGTTCGGTCTCTCGCTGGCCAGCGGCGCGGCGATGGACGCGGTGCGCAAGGTCTTCGCCACCGACAACCTGCGGCTTGTCGGCCTGCACTGCCACGTCGGCTCGCAGATCTTCGATGTCGCCGGGTTCGAGATCGCCGCCCACCGCGTCATCGGCCTGCTGCGCGACGTCGTCGCCGAATTCGGTGTCGAGAAGACGGCGCAGATGTCTGTCATGGATCTCGGTGGGGGACTGGGCATCTCGTACCTGCCCAGCGACGACCCGCCGCCGATGAAGGAACTGGCCGACAAGCTCAAGGCCATCGTCAAGGCTGAGTCCGAGGCCGTCGGCCTGCCCACGCCCAAGCTCGTCGTGGAACCCGGCCGCGCGATCGCGGGCCCTGGCACCATCACGCTGTACGAGGTCGGCACCGTGAAAGACGTTGCCGTTTCGGCCGACAAGTACCGGCGCTACGTCAGCGTCGACGGCGGCATGAGCGACAACATCCGGCCGTCGCTGTACGACGCCCAGTACGACGCCCGGCTGGTGTCGCGCGCCAGCGACGCCCCCGCGACGCTGGCCCGGATCGTCGGAAAGCACTGCGAGACCGGCGACATCATCGTCCGGGACACCTGGGTGGCCAGTGACGTGGGTCCTGGCGACCTGATCGCGGTCGCCGCCACCGGCGCCTACTGCTATTCGATGTCCAGCCGGTACAACCTGCTGACCCGTCCCGCCGTCGTCGCGGTGAAGGACGGCAACGCGCGCCTGATCTTGCGTCGGGAGACCGTCGAAGACCTGTTGAGCCTGGAGGTGAGTGGTCAATGAGTGAAAAGCCAATCGGCGTAGCAGTTCTCGGACTCGGGAACGTCGGGACCGAGGTGGTCCGGATCATCGAGAACAGCGCTGACGACTTGGCCGCTCGCATCGGTGCGCCCCTGGAGCTGCGCGGTGTCGGTGTCCGCAAGGTCGCCAAGGGCCGCGGCGTGCCTGTCGACATGCTCACCGACGACATCGAGGCCCTGGTCTCGCGCGACGACGTCGACATCGTCATCGAGCTCATGGGCCCCGTCGAGCCGGCCCGCAAGGCCATCATGGCCGCGCTTGAGCAGGGCAAGTCCGTGGTCACCGCCAACAAGGCGCTGATGGCGCAGTCCACCGGCGAACTCGCCCAGGCCGCCGAAAAGGCGCGTGTAGACCTGTATTTCGAGGCTGCCGTGGCCGGTGCGATCCCGGTGATCCGTCCGCTGACGCAGTCACTGGCGGGTGACGTCGTGCTGCGGGTCGCGGGCATCGTCAACGGCACCACCAACTACATCCTGTCGGCGATGAGCGAGACCGGCGCCGACTACGCCGACGCACTCGCCGAAGCCGGCGTGCTGGGCTACGCCGAGGCCGACCCCACCGCCGACGTCGAGGGCTACGACGCCGCTGCCAAGGCCGCCATCCTGGCGTCCATCGCGTTCCACACCCGGGTCACCGCCGACGACGTCTACCGCGAGGGCATGACGAAGGTCAGTGCCGCCGACTTCGAGTCCGCCAAGGCGCTGGGCTGCACCATCAAGTTGCTCGCCATCTGCGAGCGGCTGACCACCGGTAAAGGCAAGCAACGGGTTTCGGCCCGCGTCTACCCGGCGCTGGTGCCGCTGGACCACCCCCTGGCCTCCGTCAACGGCGCATTCAACGCGGTCTTCGTGGAGGCCGAGGCTGCCGGCGAGCTGATGTTCTACGGCCGCGGCGCCGGTGGGGCGCCGACCGCGTCCGCCGTCATGGGTGACGTCGTCATGGCCGCGCGCAACCGCGTGCAGGGTGGCCGTGGCCCGCGGGAGTCGAAGTACGCCAAGCTGCCGATCGCCTCGATCGGCGCCATCGAGACCCGCTACTACGTCAGCATGAACGTGGCAGACAAGCCCGGTGTGTTGTCTTCTGTCGCAGCCGAGTTCGGCAAGCGCGAGGTCAGCATCGCCGAGGTTCGCCAGGAGGGCATGGAGGACGAGTCGGGCCAGCGCAGCGGCGCCCGCATCGTCGTCGTCACCCACCGGGCCACCGATGAAGCGCTTTCGGAAACCGTTGCGGCCCTTGCCGATCACGAAGCAGTGCAGAGCATCAACAGTGTGCTGCGCATGGAAGGAACCAGTAAGTAATGAGCGTGCACAAGCCGTGGCCCGGCCTGATCGAGGCCTACCGGGATCGTCTGCCCGGCACCGAGAACTGGACGCCGGTCACCCTGCTCGAGGGTGGCACCCCGCTCATCCACGCCAAGCGGCTCAGTGAACAGACCGGCTGCACAGTGCATTTGAAGGTCGAGGGGCTCAACCCGACCGGTTCGTTCAAGGACCGTGGCATGACCATGGCCGTGAGTGACGCCGTCGCCCGCGGCCAGAAGGCCGTGCTGTGCGCGTCCACCGGTAACACCTCGGCGTCGGCGGCCGCCTACGCGGCGCGTGCCGGTATCACCTGCGCGGTGCTGATCCCGCAGGGCAAGATCGCGATGGGCAAGCTGGCGCAGGCAGTCATGCACGGCGCCAAGATCATTCAGGTGGACGGCAACTTCGACGACTGTCTGGAGCTGGCCCGCAAGCTGACCGCCGACTACCCGACCATCGCCCTGGTCAACTCCGTCAACCCGGTCCGCATCGAGGGTCAGAAGACCGCCGCGTTCGAGATCGTCGACGCCCTCGGCACCGCCCCTGATGTGCACTCGCTGCCCGTCGGCAACGCCGGCAACATCACCGCCTACTGGCGCGGCTACAGCGAGTACCACCGCGACGGCGTGTCCGACCGGCTGCCCCGCATGCTCGGCACGCAGGCAGCCGGTGCGGCGCCGCTGGTGCTCGGCGAGCCCGTCAAGAACCCCGAGACCATCGCCACCGCGATCCGAATCGGTTCGCCGGCTTCGTGGGACGGCGCCGTGGCGGCACGGGAGCAGTCGGACGGTCGCTTCCTGGCTGCCACCGACGAGGAGATCCTGGCCGCGTACCACCTGGTCGCCAAGGCCGAAGGCGTGTTCGTCGAGCCGGCCTCGGCCGCCAGCATCGCCGGTCTGCTCAAGTCCATCGAGGACGGCTGGGTCAAGCCCGGCTCGACCGTGGTCTGCACCGTCACCGGCAACGGCCTCAAGGATCCCGACAACGCCCTCAAGGGCATGCCCGAGGTCAGGGCCATCCCGGTCGACCCGACCGCCGTGGTCGAACAGCTCGGACTGGTCTGACGCAGTGACCGAAAACCTGCCCGCCGGCCTGCTCGCCACCGCCGTCGTCCCCGCCTCGAGCGCCAATCTCGGCCCCGGCTTCGACAGCCTGGGCCTGGCGTTGAGCCTGTACGACGAAATTCAGGCTGAGACAACCGAATCCGGCCTCGTCATCGAGGTGACGGGGGAGGGGGCCGGGCAGGTTCCGGAAGACGAGTCCCATCTGGTGGTGCGGGCGATCCGGCGTGGCCTCGAGGCCGGCGGCGTTTCGGCTTCCGGGCTGAACATCAAGTGCCGCAACGTCATTCCACATTCGCGCGGCCTCGGCTCATCGGCCGCCGCAGTGGTGGGCGGTTTGGCGGTGGCCAATGGCCTTATCGCCCAATCTGGTTCGCAGCCGCTGACGCTCGATCAGCTGGTCCAGCTGTCGTCGGAGTTCGAGGGGCATCCGGACAACGCTTCGGCCGCCGTGCTGGGCGGTGCGGTGGTGTCCTGGACCGAGCCCGGCCCGGTGTACGCGGCCGCGCCGCTGACGCTGCATCCCGACATCCACCTGTTCCCGGCGATTCCGCAGGTGCGGTCGTCGACCGCCGAGACCCGGGCGGTGCTTCCCGAGCAGATCGCGCACAAGGACGCCACGTTCAACGTCAGCCGGGCCGCGCTCCTGGTGGTGGCGCTCACGCAGCGTCCGGATTTGCTGATGGCGGCCACCGAAGACGTGATGCACCAGCCGCAGCGCGCGGCGGCGATGCCGGCCTCGGCGGAATATCTGGCGATGCTCCGGCGTTCTGGGGTGGCAGCAGTGCTTTCTGGTGCTGGACCTGCGGTTATCGCATTCAGTACCGAGCCCGAACTACCGGCCGAAGTCCTCGAATTCGGTGCGGCCAACGGTTTCGCCGTCGAGAAGATGGCGGTGGGCCAAGGGGTTCGCTGGACCGTCGGTGCCGGCGTTTAGCGGAGAGCACACGCCGAGTGGCAATTCTTGCTTCATTGTCGGATGAGCGATATTCTCGCAGCGTCCAGCAATCGCAGGCTCTAGTACCTGCGCCTACGGTAGGACGACCACTCTTCTCTTTGATGTTCAACTCGTGGACTGATGGTTCGCCGCACGGCGACAAATCCTGGTGCCTGGCTGTTGCAGTGCCTCAGCCGACCCGGCATTTGACGAATGCGGTTCGGGGAAGCCGTCCGACTGCGAACCAAACCCTCGCCTGATCAGCTGCGCGAGGGCACAGAAAGGAAATCCGTGACTGATACGGACCTCTTCACCGCCGACGGCAACACTGATGCCCCGGCAACTGAAGCGCCGGCGGCCGGACGCTCCGGATCGCTGACCAGTCTTCTGCTCCCCGACCTGCGCGCGCTCGCCGCCGAGGCCGGCGTCAAGGGCACCTCCGGCATGCGCAAGAGCGAACTGATCGCCGCCATCCGGGAACACCGTGGCGAGGCCAACGGCGCCAAGAGCGAAGCCAAGGCCGCCAAGGCCGAAGCCAAGAACGAGACCAAGGCCGCCGAGGCCGTGAACGGCACCGACGCCCCTACCGAGGCCAAGGAAGCCCAGGCCCCGGCCGCGAACACCGACAGCGACGCTGCCGCCCCCGCCGCCGAGCAGGCCCCGCGCCGCGAGCGCCGCGGCGCGTCACGCCGGGCCGGTGCGCCCGCCGACGGTGACGCCGCCGACGCCGGTGACAAGCCCGCCGAAAAGGCCGACAAGGGCGAGAGCACGGACAACGCCGAGGCCCCGCGCGAGGAGCGCAACCGCGAGCGGAACGCCGACAACAGCAACCAGGGCGGCAACAAGGCCGAAGGTAACCAGGGCGGCAACCGCGACCAGGGTGGCAACCGCGACCGCGGTGGCGACAACCAGGGCGGCGGCAACCGCAACCAGGGTGGCAACCGCGACCAGGGCGGCAACCGCGATCAGGGCGGTAACCGCGACCAGGGTGACAACGCCAACAACAATGACGACGACGACAGCCGCCAGGGCCGTCGTGGCCGTCGGTTCCGGGACCGCGACCGTCGCCGGCGTGGCGAGCGCGGCGACAACCAGGGCGGCAACGCCGAGACCGAACTGCGCGAGGACGACGTCCTGCAGCCGGTCGCCGGCATCCTCGACGTGCTGGACAACTACGCGTTCGTCCGCACCTCGGGCTACCTGGCCGGACCGAACGACGTCTACGTCTCGATGAACATGGTCCGCAAGAACGGACTGCGCCGCGGCGACGCGGTGACCGGTGCCGTGCGGGTCCCGCGCGAGGGCGAGAACACCGGTGGCGGCAACAACCCGCGCCAGAAGTTCAACCCGCTGGTGCGTCTGGACAGCGTCAACGGTGGTCCGGTCGAAGCCGCGCGCAACCGGCCCGACTTCACCAAGCTGACCCCGCTGTACCCGAACCAGCGACTGCGCCTGGAGACCACTCCGGAGCGACTGACCACGCGTGTGATCGACCTGATCATGCCGATCGGTAAGGGCCAGCGTGCGCTGATCGTGTCCCCGCCCAAGGCCGGTAAGACGACGATCATGCAGGATATCGCCAACGCGATCACCAAGAACAACCCGGAATGCCACCTCATGGTGGTGCTCGTCGACGAGCGTCCGGAAGAGGTCACCGACATGCAGCGCTCGGTGAAGGGTGAGGTCATCGCCTCGACCTTCGACCGGCCGCCGTCAGACCACACCCAGGCCGCCGAGCTGGCCATCGAGCGGGCCAAGCGCCTGGTCGAGCAGGGCAAGGACGTCGTCGTGCTGCTGGACTCGATCACCCGCCTGGGCCGCGCGTACAACAACGCGTCGCCGGCGTCGGGCCGCATCCTGTCCGGTGGTGTCGACTCCACCGCGCTGTACCCGCCGAAGCGCTTCCTCGGTGCTGCGCGCAACATCGAGAACGGCGGCTCGCTGACCATCATCGCGACCGCGATGGTCGAGACCGGCTCCACCGGTGACACCGTCATCTTCGAGGAGTTCAAGGGCACGGGTAACGCCGAGCTCAAGCTGGACCGCAAGATCGCCGAGCGCCGCGTGTTCCCGGCCGTCGACGTCAACCCGTCCGGTACCCGCAAGGACGAGCTGCTGCTCGGCCCGGACGAGTTCGCGATCGTGCACAAGCTGCGTCGGGTGCTGTCGGGTCTGGACCCGCACCAGGCCATCGACCTGCTGATGAGCCAGCTGCGCAAGACCAAGACCAACTACGAGTTCCTGGTTCAGGTCTCGAAGACGGCCCCGGGCAACATGGACGCCGACTAGGCCTCAGCCCGCGCCGAAGCCCCCAAATCAGCCGATTTGGGGGCTTCGACATTTTGAGTGGAACACGAAACCAACCGGGTGGCGGGAAACTTGGCCGAAAGCCGCCATGCGGTTGGTTTCGCGCTTGGGAAAGCCGAAGTCCGCGCCGACAACCAGTTCGCCGGCTGGTTTACGGCTGGGCCTTCAGTCCCGGCATCACGTAGCGGCGCACGTGCGCGAGCAGTTCGTCGGCGTTGTTGGCGTCCAGCCGCTGCCCGGGCATCGTGGCCAGCGACAGGATGACGCGGGCGATCCACTCGGCGGCATCGTCGATGTCGGTGTCGGGGTGGATCTCGCCGTTGTCGCGGGCGGCGACGAGGTAGCGCGACCAGAAATCGGCGAGGTCGGGCACCAGGCCCTGCACGCCGGCGCCGGCGCAGGCGGCGAACTCGTCGGGCTCCTCGACGCGCAGCTTCATCAGCAGGGCCCCGGGATCGTCATAGGCGGTGCGGCCGTGCTGGATTCCGGTGACGATCTGGTTGTCCAGGCCTTCGATCGACGCCAGCATGGCGTGCGCGTCGCTCCAGTAGGCGTTGTTGAGCCGGACGATCGCGGCGCCCAGCAGCGTCACCTTGTCCGGGAAGTGCCGGTACAGCCAGCCGCGGGAGACGCCGGCGGCCTCGGCGACCTCGGATACCGTCGTGGCGCGAATTCCCTTGGCGCGCATGCACTCTTCGGCGGCGTCGATCAGTCGATCACGCACGCTCTTCGGGGATTCTGGGCTTGCCACCGGGATGTCTCCTCACATGTCAACCGGGCGAACGACGATTCTGCCAGGGCGCTGACGCTAGTGCGCTACCCGTCAAGCATGGTAGACACTTCCAGGAATCTGTTCACTCGGGTGGTTCTCGTGATCGCCCATGCCCCGGGAGCCCACATGGCGGACACCCTTCAGCAGTTGCTTCGCGAACGCGCCGACCAGGACACCGTCGCCGTCAAGTACGGCGAGGCGACCTTGACCTGGCGAGAGTACGTCGCCGGAGCCCGGGCGCAGGCCGCCGCCCTGATCGGCCAGGCCGACCCGATGCGGCCGCTGCACGTGGGCACGCTGCTGGGCAACACCCCGGACATGCTCACGGCGCTGGCTGCCGCGGCCCTGGGCGGCTACGTGCTGTGCGGCATCAACAACACCCGTCGCGGTGCGGCGCTCGCCCGCGACATCGCCCGCGTCGAATGCCAGATCGTGCTCGTCGACGCCCAGCACCGCGACCTGCTCGACGGCCTCAGCCTGCCCGGCGTCACCATCGTCGACGTCACCGCGACCGAGTGGCCGCAGCAGGATCTGACCCCGCATCGTGAAGTCGGGCCCGACGACACCTTCATGATGATCTTCACCTCCGGCACCAGCGGTGAGCCCAAGGCCGTCGAGGTGGCGCACTCCATCGTGCTGTTCTCCGCGGCGGCACTCGTGCAGCGCTACGAGCTGACCGAGAAGGACACCTGTTATCTGGCGATGCCGCTGTTCCACTCCAACGGCGTCTACGCCGGCTGGGGCGTCGCGCTCGGTGCCGGCGCGGCGATGGCGCCCGCGCAGTTCTCCGCGTCGGGTTTCCTCCCGGATATCCGCCGCTACGGCGCGACCTACATGAACTACGTCGGTAAGCCGCTGGCCTACATCCTGGCCACCGCCGAGCAGCCCGACGACCGCGACAACCCGCTGCGGGTGGCGTTCGGCAACGAGGCCGCCGACCGCGACATCGACGAGTTCAGCCGCCGCTTCGGCTGCAGCGTGTGGGACGGCTTCGGTTCGACCGAGCTCGCGATCATCATCACCCGTTCCGAGGGGACCCCGGCCGGCAGCGTCGGCAAGGGTTTCCCGGGCGTCGCCGTCTACGACCCGGAGACCGTCCAGGAGTGCGAGGTGGCCCGCTTCGACGAGACCGGCGCGCTGATCAATGCCGAGGCGGCCACCGGCGAGCTGGTGAACACCAACGGCAGCGGCATGTTCCGCGGCTACCACAACGACCAGGGTGCGACGGACGAACGGCTGCGGCACGGCATGTACTGGTCGGGGGACCTGGCCTACCGCGACGCCGACGGCTGGATCTACCTCGCGGGCCGCACCGCCGACTGGATGCGCGTGGACGGAGAGAACATCACGGCGGCGCCCATCGAACGAATCCTGTTGCGGCACCCGGTGATCAGCCGCGTCGCGGTCTACCCGGTGCCCGACGAGTTCGTCGGCGACCAGGTGATGGCCGCCATGGTGCTGCGCGACGGCCAGGCCCTCGACCCGACGGCGTTCGCGGAATTCCTGGCCGCGCAGCCGGACCTGTCCCCGAAGTCCTGGCCGCGGTACGTCTGGATCGCCGACGACCTGCCCAGCACCGCGACCAACAAGATTCTCAAGCGGGAACTGGTTGCGTTGGGCACCGATCCGGCCTGCCGGGTGCTGTGGAAACGCGACGGCACGGAGTACGCGCCACTCGCCGAAAACTGATTTCGGCGATCGTGTCCCCACATTGGGTCCCCGTTCGTCTCACTGCTGTTGGACGATCAACCCAAAAGGAGACACCGATGAAATACGCAACGCTGATCTACACCCGTCCCGGTAGCCACGACGCCGAGCTCACCGAAGACGAGCAGGCCGCGCTGAGCGCGGAGTACATGGCCATGCGGTTCGAGCCGCAGTGCGTGGGCGGCGGCCACCTGCAGCCCGTCGAGACGGCCACCACCTTGCGGGGTGACGGCCTGATCACCGACGGCCCGTACGCCGACACCAAAGAGGTGTTCGCCGGCTACTTCGTCATCGAAGCCGACAATCTCGACCAGGCCCTGGAATGGGCGAAGCGGATTCCGGCGGTGCGCCTCGGCGGGGCCGTAGAAGTTCGTCCGCTGGTCGAGTTGCCGGGGGAGTTGGCCCACTGATCGAGGCGATCTTCCAGCGCGAGTGGGGCCGGGTCCTGGCCGCGCTCATCGGCATCCTCGGCGATTTCGAACTCGCCGAGGATGCCGCGCAGGAGGCATTCGTCCGCGCTGCCGAGCGGTGGGCCCGCGACGGTGTGCCCGATGCGCCGGTGGCCTGGCTGGTGCGGACCGGCCGCAACGTGGCGATCGACCGGTTGCGCCGCGAGCAGACGCTGCGCGCCAAAACCCGGCTGCTCCACGCCGATCAACAGGCAATCACCATGGACGACATCGACCTCGATGACAGCACCATCGGCGACGACCGGCTGCAGCTGATCTTCATGCGCTGCCATCCGGCCCTGGCGCGCGACGCCCAGGTGGCGCTCACGCTGCGGGCGCTCGGCGGGCTGACCACTGCCGAGATCGGGCGGGCATTCCTGGTCTCCGAGGACACCATGAAGCGTCGCCTGTCCCGCGCCAAGGCCAAGATCAAGGCGACGAACATCCCTTTCGCCCTGCCGGCCGACCGGTTGCTGCCCGACCGCGTGACGACGGTGCTGGCGGTGATCTACCTGATCTTCAACCAGGGCTTCACCGAGCGCGATGATCTCGCCGCCGAAGCGATCCGCCTCGGCCGTCTCCTCGCCGACCTCTTGGCCGACGAACCCGAGGCCTACGGGTTGCTGGCCTTGATGCTGCTGCACGATTCGCGGCGCGCGGCCCGTGTGGTCGACGGCCGGGTGGTGCCCCTCGCCGAGCAGGACCGCACGCGCTACGACCAGGCCAAGGTCGACGCCGGACGAGCCGCGCTGGACCGCGCGCTGGCCCTGCGGCCGGCCGCCGGGCCGTACGTCCTGCAGGCCGCCATCGCCTCACTGCAGGCCGACGAAGAGATCGACTGGCACGAGGTCGTGGTCCTGTACGAGCGGCTCGAAGCGCTCACCGGATCGCCGGTGGTGGCGCTCAATCGTGCGGTGGCTGTCGCCGAGGCCGGCGATCCCGCAAGGGCCCTGGAGGTCATCGACGCCCTTGACCTGGGCGATTATCGCTATCTGCCGTCAACCCGGGCGGAATTGCTGCGTCGCTTGGGCCGCACCGGAGAGGCGCGGACCGCCTTCGGGCGCGCGCTGGCATTGGCGACGACCGAACCGGAGCGACGATTTCTGGAGCGTCGCCTCGCCGAGCTGGGGCAGCGCGGTGCCGAGGAATAGTCGCCGGCCCGGACGCGTTTAGGACCTTGGCGGCTGACCTGGCATAATCGACCGCCGAACCCCCTCGGCTCCGGTTCACGTCCGAATTCTCGGGCGACCCGGCGCCATCGATCACAGAGGACCATGAAATGAAATCGGGTATTCACCCCGCATACGTCGAGACCACCGTGGTCTGCGGTTGCGGCAACAGCTTCCAGACTCGTAGCACCAAGGAAAGCGGCCACATCGTGGTCGAGGTGTGCTCGCAGTGCCACCCGTTCTACACGGGCAAGCAGAAGCTTCTCGACACCGGCGGCCGCGTGGCCCGCTTCGAGAAGCGGTACGGCAAGCGCAACGCCGGCTCGAAGGCCGCGTCCGAGAGCTAGCTTCGTCAACGGCGCCCGATCTGTCGCATTCGCGTCAGGTCCGGGCGCCGTTTTCGTATCCAGCATCCGGCACCCCAGAACAACCGCAGGAGTCCGAAAGTGGCACAGACCGATACCGCGCCCCGCATCGAGGCACTGCTGGCCGAGCACGCCGATCTCGAGCGGCAGCTGGGGGACCCGAACCTGCACGCCGACGCCGGCGCCGCCCGCAAGGTCGGTCGCCGGTTCGCGCAGGTGTCGCCGATCGTCGTCACCTACCGCAAGCTCGAGGCCGCCCGGGGTGACCTCGAGGCGGCCCGTGAGCTGGCCGCCGAGGACGCCGCGTTCGCCGCGGAGGTGCCCGAGTTGGAGGCCCGCGTCGCCGAGCTCGACGCCAAGCTGACCGACCTGCTGGCCCCGCGCGACCCGCACGACGCCGACGACGTCGTCCTCGAGGTGAAGTCCGGTGAGGGCGGCGAGGAGTCGGCGCTGTTCGCCGCCGACCTCGCGCGCATGTACATCCGGTACGCCGAGCGCCATGGCTGGACCGTCACCGTGCTCGACGAGACCTGGTCGGACCTGGGCGGCTACAAGGACGCCACCATCACGATCGCCAGCAAGGGCGATTCGGCCGACGGCGTGTGGTCGCGCATGAAGTTCGAGGGCGGTGTGCACCGCGTGCAGCGCGTGCCCGTCACCGAATCGCAGGGCCGCGTGCACACCTCGGCCGCCGGCGTCCTCGTCTACCCGGAGCCCGAAGACGTCGAGCAGGTGCAGATCGACGAATCGGACCTGCGGATCGATGTCTACCGTTCGTCCGGCAAGGGCGGTCAGGGCGTCAACACCACCGACTCGGCGGTGCGCATCACGCACCTGCCCACCGGCATCGTCGTGACCTGCCAGAACGAACGCTCGCAGCTGCAGAACAAGGCCCGCGCCATGGTGGTGCTCGCCGCGCGTCTGCAGGCGCTGGCCGAGGAGCAGGCGTCCGCCGACGCCTCCGCGGACCGCGCCAGCCAGATCCGCACCGTCGACCGCAGCGAGCGCATCCGGACCTACAACTTCCCGGAGAACCGGATCGCCGACCACCGCATCAACTTCAAGGCCCACAACCTCGACCAGGTGCTCGACGGCGACATGGACGCGCTGCTCGACGCCCTCGCGGCCGCCGACAAGCAGGCCCGGCTCGCCGAGGGTGAATAGCATCCGGCAGGCGCTCGACGAGGCCACCGCGACGTTGGCTGCGGCGGGCATCGATTCCGCCCGCGTCGACGCCGAGTACCTGGCGGCGCACATCGCCGGAGTCGATCGGGCCCGGCTGCTGTTCGTCGAGCCGGACCCGACGTTCTTCGCCGGCTATGGCGACCTCATCGCGCGTCGCGCACAACGAATTCCCTTGCAGCACTTGATCGGAACCGCGGCATTCGGTCCGGTGGAAGTGCACGTCGGTCCGGGGGTGTTCATTCCCCGGCCGGAGACCGAGGCCCTGCTGGAGTGGGCCATGAACCAGCCGTTGCCGCCGAGCCCGGTGATCGTGGACCTGTGCACGGGCTCGGGAGCGCTGGCCCTGGCGCTGGCGCACACCTGGCCGCAGGCGCAGGTCGTGGCCGTCGAGAAGTCACCGGAGGCGTTGGCCTATGCCCGGCGCAACTGCGCCGGCAGCGCCGTCGAGGTGCTGGAAGCCGACGTCACCGTTCCCAGCCTGCTGTCAGACAGGACCGGCACAGTGGACCTGCTGGTGTCCAACCCGCCGTACATCCCGGACGGCGCCGATCTCGACCCCGAAGTCATCGACCACGACCCGGCCGGCGCCCTGTTCGGCGGGCCCGACGGCATGTCCGTCATCGTGCCGATCATCGCGCTGGCGGCCCGGTTGCTGCGTCCCGGCGGCAAGTTGGGCATCGAACACGACGACACCACAGCCGATCAGGTGGTGGCCGCCTTGGACCGCGACGGTACGTTCGGTGACATCACCGCGCGGCGCGACCTGACCGGGCGGCCCCGGTTCGTCACCGCGACCCGACGGTAAAACGGGTCATGGCAACCGACGAAACGCTTGCGTGAGGAGTGATGGATGGAGACGTTCGACTGCGGTGATGCGGCCAAGCGCGCCACCGGGATCGCCTCGGCTATCAGTGCGCTCAAGGGCGGCCGCCTGGTCGTGCTGCCCACCGACACCGTCTACGGCCTGGGTGCCGACGCCTTCAACAGCGAGGCCGTCGCGGCGCTGCTCGCTGCGAAGGGGAGGGGCCGCAACATGCCGGTCCCGGTGCTCGTCGGTTCCTGGCGCACCATCGACGGGCTCGTCTACGCCGTGCCCCCGGCGGCCCGGGACCTGATCGAGGCGTTCTGGCCCGGCGCGTTGAGCCTGGTCGTGCGGCAGGCCCCGTCGCTGTCGTGGGACCTCGGTGACACCAACGGCAGCGTCATGCTGCGCATGCCCTTGCACCCGGTGGCCATCGAGCTGCTGCGTGAGGTCGGCCCCATGGCGGTGTCCAGCGCCAACATCTCGGGCCAACCGCCCGCGGTCAACGCCGACGAGGCGCGGGCACAGCTGGGCGACAAGGTCGAGGTCTACCTGGACGCGGGACCGGCGACCAAGCAGGCCGCGTCCACGATCGTCGACCTGACCGGCGCGACGCCGCGGGTGCTGCGGGAGGGCCCGATCTCGCTCGTGCAGATCGCTGAAGTGCTCGGAGTCGAAGCGGAGTCCCTGACCGGCGAGGTGTCGTGACCGTAGTTGCCGACGCAGGCCGGCTGCTCGCGCAGATCGACCGGGGCACCGGGGTTCCCCTCCGGGAGCTCGTGCTGGTCGGTCTGACCGCGGCGATCATCACCTACTTCGCCACGGGCTGGGTGCGGGCGCTGGCGTTCCGGTTCGGCGCCGTGGCCTATCCGCGCGAACGCGACGTCCACGTCCAGCCGGTCCCGCGGATGGGCGGGCTGGCCATGTACATCGGGGTGGCGGCCGCCGTCCTGCTGGCGTCCCAATTGCCCGCACTGACCCGAGGTTTCGTCTATTCGTCCGGTATGCCCGCGGTGGTGGTGGCGGGCGGCCTGATCATGCTGATCGGCCTGATCGACGACCGCTGGGGCCTGGACGCCCTGACGAAGTTCGCCGGCCAGATCACCGCAGCCAGCGTCCTGGTCACCATGGGCGTCGCGTGGAGTGTGCTGTACATCCCGATCGGCGGTGTCGGCACCATCGTGCTGGACCAGGCGTCGTCGATCCTGCTGACCCTGGCGCTGACGGTGTCGATCGTCAACGCGATGAACTTCGTCGACGGCCTCGACGGTCTGGCCGCCGGGCTGGGACTCATCACCGCGTCGGCCATCTGCATCTTCTCGGTCGCGCTGCTGCGCGACCACGGCGGTGACGTGCTGTTCTACCCGCCCGCCGTCATCTCCGTGGTGCTCGCCGGCGCGTGCCTGGGCTTCCTGCCGCACAACTTCCACCCGGCCCGCATCTTCATGGGCGACTCCGGGTCCATGCTCATCGGCCTGATGCTGGCGGCGGCGTCGACCACCGCGGCGGGCCCGATCTCGCAGAACGCCTACGGCGCGCGCGACGTGTTTGCTTTGCTGTCGCCATTCCTGTTGGTCGTTGCGGTGATGTTCGTACCGGCCCTCGACATGCTGCTGGCCATCGTGCGCCGCACCCGTGCCGGACTCAGCCCGTTCAGTCCCGACAAGATGCATCTGCACCACCGGCTGCTGCAGATCGGTCACTCGCACCGACGCGTCGTGCTGTTGATCTACCTATGGGTGGGCATCGTGGCGCTGGGGGCTGCCAGCACCATTTTCTTCGACCCGCGGTACACCGGTGCGGTGATGCTCGGGGCCATCCTGCTGGCCGCCATCTTCACCCTGATTCCGCTCCTGCGGCGGCGCGATGACCTGCCAGAAGGCGAGTACGACAAAAAGTAGTAGGTGCCCGTTTTCGGGTGCTCACCATGTGGTACGGTTCTGGCAGAACCCGAAAAACCTCGCGGGTTGCCGGCCCGGCCCATCGGTTCACACAAGCCGATCGGCGCCGAATGACGACCGACAAAGGGAGCTTCCCCTTGGGTGATTCCAGTGTGCCCGACGCGCTCGATGTGACCTTCGATACGCTCTGTGGGCACGCACACAGGATTGCCAGGTATATGGGGACGGCACTCGTGACCGCGGGATTGAGGTGAACACCATGACGACACCAGCGCAGGACGCGCCTTTGGTGTTGCCGGCAGTGGCTTTTCAGCCCGTGCGTTTGTTTGCTATCTCGCTCCTCGTGACAGCCATCGCACTCGGTGGCGGCTACGCAGTGAGCGGCAATCTGAAGTTCGGCGCCTTCTTCGGTCTGGGGATGGCGCTCGGTCTGGCCAACGCCATGATGGTCCGTCGCGCGGTTGCCAAGGTCACCGCCAAGGACCACCCCCTGAAGATGCAGATGGCCGCCAACTCCGCCATGCGGTTGGTCGCCATCTCGGTGATCGCCCTGCTGATCACGTGGTTCTTCAAGCCAACCGGTATCGGCGTGCTGTTCGGGGTGGCATTGTTCCAGGCGATTCTTGTCATGAGCACCGCATTGCCGGTGATGAAGAAGGTCCGCGCCGGCCAACGTAACGGTGGCGGCGGCGACCAACCAGAAGCACACGACGGATCAGAAGCAAAGGACTGACGACCCAAGTGATTCAACAATTCACCGCCGAGGCCGCCATCGAGGTCGGCCACCACGAGCAGCACGAGCTGTGGGGCTACACCTTCAACGTCGACACGATCATCGCCACCAGCGTGGCCGCGGTCATCGTCATCGCGCTGGCGTTCTTCGTGAAGGCCAAGGTGACCTCCACCGGTGTGCCGGGCGGTGTGCAGCTGTTCTTCGAGGCCATCACCATCCAGATGCGCCAGCAGATCGAGACCGCGATCGGTATGAAGATCGCGCCGTTCGTGCTCCCGCTGGCCGTCACGATCTTCACCTTCATCCTGATCTCCAACTGGCTGTCGGTCCTGCCGGTGCAGTTCGGTGGGGAAGACGGTGGCGCGAAGGAACTGCTGGCCCCGCCGGCCTCGGACATCAACTACGTGTTGGCGCTCGCGCTGTTCGTGTTCCTCTGCTACCACGCTGCGGGCATCTGGCGCCGGGGCGTCTTCGGCCACTTCAAGAAGCTGCTGAAGGGCCACGTCGCGGTCCTGGCGCCGATCAACATCGTCGAGGAGATCGCCAAGCCGGTCTCGCTGTCTCTCCGACTCTTCGGCAACATGTTCGCCGGCGGCATCCTGGTCGCGCTGATCGCGATGTTCCCGTGGTACGTGCAGTGGGCGCCGAACGCCATCTGGAAGACCTTCGACCTGTTCGTCGGCCTCATCCAGGCGTTCATCTTCGCGCTGCTGACGATCCTGTACTTCAGCCAGTCGATGGAACTCGACGAGCACCACTGAGTACCCGCAAGACCTGTAGGAACCACAAATAAGACCCTGGTAGCGCAGCTACCAGTTACCAAGGAGGAAAAAGAGAATGGCCGACGCAGCAACGAACGCCACTATCATCCAGGGCGCCCTCATCGGCGGTGGCTTGATCATGGCCGGTGGCGCCATCGGTGCCGGTATCGGTGACGGTATCGCCGGTAACGCGCTGATCTCGGGCATCGCCCGTCAGCCGGAGGCCCAGGGCCGCCTGTTCACCCCGTTCTTCATCACCGTCGGTCTGGTGGAAGCCGCGTACTTCATCAACCTGGCCTTCATGGCGCTCTTCGTGTTCGCCACCCCGGGCCTGTCGTAATCCGTCGACATGGGTGAATTGAGCGCAACCATCCTGGCCTCGGGCCAGGCAGCAGCGGAAGGCGGCGGGGGTCAGAACTTCCTGATCCCCAACGCGACCTTCTTCGTCGTGCTGATCATCTTCCTGATCGTGCTCGGCGTGATCGGCAAGTGGGTTGTGCCACCGATCAGCAAGGTCTTGGTCGAACGCGAGGAAATGCTGGCCAAGACCGCTGCTGACAACCGGAAGTCGGCTGAGCAGGTGGCCGCCGCAGAGGCGGACTACAACGCGGCGATGGCGAGCGCTCGCACGGAGGCTTCGGCCATCCGTGACGAGGCCCGCAACGAGGGCCGCAAGGTCGTCGACCAGGCGCGTGCAGCGGCGAGTGGTGAGGTGGCCGAAACCCTCAAGGGTGCCGACCAGGCACTGTCCGCACAGCGGCAGTCCACACAGACCGAACTGCAGTCGTCGGTCGACAACCTGTCCCAGACGCTGGCGAGCCGCATTCTCGGCGTCGAGTTGGCGGCTGACGTGAAATCAGGCGGGAGCCAGTAGATGGAAATCTTCATCGGGCAGCTGATCGGCTTTGCCGTCATCGTGGCCATCATCTGGAAGTACGTGGTACCTCCGGTGAAGGGCATGATGGCCAAGCAGCAGGAGGCCGTTCGCGTCGCGCTGGCCGAAAGTGCCGAAGCCGCACAGAAACTCGCCGACGCCGACAAGATGCACGCCAAGGCTCTTGCCGACGCGAAGGCCGAGTCGGCCAAAGTGACCGACGAGGCCCGGCACGATTCGCAGCGCATCGTGGAGCAGCTCACCGAGCAGGCCGCCATCGACGCCGAGCGGATCAAGGCACAGGGCGGCCAGCACGTCGAGCTGATGCGTCAGGGCGTCATCCGCGAGCTCCGTCAGGAGCTGGGCGCGGAATCCGTCGCCAAGGCCGACGAGCTGGTGCGGCGCTACGTCGCCGAGCCCGGCGCGCAGGCCGGCACCGTCGACCGCTTCCTCGACGATCTCGAGCAGATGGCCCCGTCCTCGGCCGAGGTCGGTACCCACGCCGAGGTGAAGCTGCGGGCCGCGAGCCGGGAATCACTGACCGCGCTGGTCGAGAAGTTCGACGCGACCGCCAACGGCCTGGATGCGGCCGCGCTGACCGCGCTCGCCGATGATCTGGCCGCCGTCGCCCGCCTGCTGCTGACCGAGGTCAACCTCGGCCGGCACCTGGCCGAGCCCGCCGACAACCCGGCCCCCAAGGTCGCTCTGCTGGACGCGGTGCTGTCCGGCAAGATCGGCGCCAACGCACTGGAGCTGCTGCGTTCCGCGGTGTCTTCGCGGTGGTCGGAGCAGTCCGACCTGGTCGACGCCGTCGAGCACGTCGCTCGCCTGGCACTGATCAAGCGGGCCGAGGTCAGCGGTGACGTCGCCGAGGTCGAGGATCAGCTGTTCCGGTTCAGCCGTGTGCTGGACGCGCAGCCGCGCCTCTCGACGCTGCTCGGTGACTACGGCACCCCGGTCGACGGCCGAGTTGCCTTGCTGGACAAGGTCCTCACCGGTGCCAACGGCTCGGTCAACAGCACCGTCAAGGCGCTGCTGACGCAGACCGTGAGCCTGCTGCGCGGTGAGCGTGCCGACCAGGCCGTCCTTGATCTGGCCGAGCTGGCAGTCGCCCGCCGCGGCGAGGTGGTTGCCCACGTCGAAGCGGCCGCAGCCCTGTCGGATGCCCAGCGCACCCGACTGACGTCGGTCCTGACCCGCATCTACGGTCACCCGGTGTCCGTCCAGCTGCATGTCGACCCGAGCCTCCTCGGTGGTCTGACCATCACCGTCGGCGACGAGGTGATCGACGGCTCCATCTCGTCACGACTGGCCGCCGCCTCCAACCGGCTGCCCGACTAACTCCGAAACACCCAAGACTAGGAAGACCAAAAACCATGGCAGAGTTGACAATCTCGGCTGCTGATATCGAAGGTGCCATCGAGAACTACGTAACGACGTTCTCGGCCTCGACCGATCGTGAAGAGATCGGCACTGTCGTCGACGCCGGTGACGGCATCGCACACGTCGAGGGTCTGCCCTCGGTCATGACCCAGGAACTCCTCGAGTTCCCCGGCGGTGTTCTGGGCGTGGCCCTGAACCTCGACGAGCACAGCGTCGGTGCGGTCATCTTGGGTGAGTTCGAGAAGATCGAAGAGGGCCAGCAGGTCAAGCGCACCGGCGAGGTGCTCTCGGTGCCGGTCGGCGACGAGTTCCTGGGCCGCGTCATCAACCCGCTGGGTGAGCCGATCGACGGCCAGGGCGAGATCAAGGCCGAGACCCGTCGTGCCCTCGAGCTGCAGGCCCCGACCGTCGTTCAGCGTCAGAGCGTCAGCGAGCCGCTGCAGACCGGTATCAAGGCCATCGACGCCATGACCCCGATCGGCCGCGGCCAGCGTCAGCTGATCATCGGTGACCGCAAGACCGGCAAGACCGCCGTGTGCGTCGACACCATCCTGAACCAGCGCGAGGCCTGGGAGACCGGCGACCCGAAGCAGCAGGTGCGCTGCGTCTACGTCGCGATCGGCCAGAAGGGCACCACCATCGCCAGCGTGAAGCGCGCGCTGGAAGAGGGCGGCGCCATGGAGTACACGACCATCGTCGCGGCTCCCGCCTCTGACCCCGCCGGCTTCAAGTGGCTGGCCCCGTACACCGGCTCGGCCATCGGTCAGCACTGGATGTACAACGGCAAGCACGTCCTGATCGTGTTCGACGACCTGTCCAAGCAGGCCGACGCCTACCGCGCCATCTCGCTGCTGCTGCGTCGCCCGCCGGGCCGCGAGGCGTTCCCGGGTGACGTCTTCTACCTGCACTCGCGTCTGCTGGAGCGTTGCGCGAAGCTGTCCGACGAGCTCGGTGGCGGTTCGATGACGGGTCTGCCGGTCATCGAGACCAAGGCCAACGACATCTCGGCGTTCATCCCGACCAACGTCATCTCGATCACCGACGGTCAGTGCTTCCTGGAGTCCGACCTGTTCAACCAGGGTGTCCGCCCGGCCGTGAACGTCGGTGTGTCGGTGTCCCGCGTCGGTGGTGCCGCCCAGATCAAGGCGATGAAGGAAGTTGCCGGCTCGCTGCGTCTGGACCTGTCGCAGTACCGCGAGCTGGAGGCCTTCGCGGCCTTCGCCTCGGACCTGGACGCCGCTTCGAAGGCTCAGCTGGACCGCGGTGTGCGCCTGGTCGAGCTGCTGAAGCAGCCGCAGTACAGCCCGCTGGCCGTCGAGGACCAGGTCATCGAGATCTTCCTCGGTACCCAGGGCCACCTGGATTCGGTTCCGGCCGAAGACGTTTCGCGCTTCTCGTCCGAACTGCTGGAGCACGTGAAGGCCAGCCACGCCGACATCCTCACCGGGATCAAGGAGACCAAGAAGCTCTCCGAGGAGAACGAGGAGAAGCTGGTCTCGGTCATCAACGAGTTCAAGAAGGGCTTCGCCGCCTCCGACGGCAGCTCGGTCGTTGTCAAGGAAGCCGAGGCCGAGGCCCTGGATCCTGCTGAGCTCGGCCAGGAGTCGGTCAAGGTCAACAAGCCGGCACCGAAGAAGGCCTAGGTAACCAATGGCAGCCACACTGCGCGAGCTACGCGGACGTATCAAATCCGCCTCGTCGATCAAGAAGATCACGAAGGCGCAGGAGCTGATCGCCACGTCGCGGATCGCCAAGGCGCAGGCCCGGGTTGATGCAGCCCGGCCCTACGCCACCGAGATCACCAACATGCTCACCGAGCTTGCGGGGGCCAGCGCGCTGGACCACCCGCTGCTCGTGGAGCGGGAGAACCCGCGGCGTGCCGGGGTCCTGGTGGTGTCGTCCGACCGCGGCCTGTGCGGCGGTTACAACGCCAACGTGCTGCGTCGGGCCGAGGAACTGTTCACGTTGCTGCGCAACGAGGGCAAGGAGCCGGTGCTGTACGTCGTCGGCCGAAAGGCCTTGGGGTACTACAGCTTCCGTCAGCGCGCCGTCGCCGAGTCCTGGACCGGCTTCTCGGAGCGTCCGGAGTACGCCAACGCCAAGGAGATCGCCGACACCCTGGTGACGGCGTTCATGGCGGGTGCGGACGACGAGGGTGACGAACCGGGTGCCGACGGCGTCCTGGGCGTCGACGAACTGCACATCGTGTCGACCGAGTTCAGGTCGATGCTGTCGCAGACGGCCGAGGCCGTGCGGATCGCCCCGCTGGCCGTCGAGTACACGGGAGAGCCGACCGAGGTCCACACCCTGTACTCGTTCGAGCCGAGTGCGGACGTGCTGTTCGACGCGTTGCTCCCGCGCTACATCGCGACCCGTGTCTACGCGGCACTGCTTGAGGCCGCGGCCTCGGAGTCGGCTTCGCGTCGACGCGCCATGAAGTCGGCAACGGACAACGCCGACGACCTGATCAAGGCCCTGACCCTCGCCGCGAACCGCGAGCGCCAGGCCCAGATCACCCAGGAAATCAGCGAAATCGTCGGTGGCGCCAACGCGCTGGCCGACGCGAAATAGGCCCCGTAGGAAGCGAAGAGAGATATGACTTCTGCCGTAGAGACCAAGACCACTGGTCGCGTGGTTCGCATCACCGGCCCGGTGGTGGACATCGAATTCCCGCGTGGCTCTGTGCCCGAGCTGTTCAACGCTCTGCACGCCGACATCACCTTCGGTGCGCTGGCCAAGACCCTGACCCTCGAGGTCGCCCAGCACCTCGGTGACAACCTGGTGCGCTGCATCTCGATGCAGCCGACCGACGGCCTGGTGCGTGGCACCGACGTCCGCGACACCGGCGCCTCCATCTCGGTGCCCGTCGGCGACGGCGTCAAGGGCCACGTGTTCAACGCCCTGGGTGACTGCCTCGACGAGCCGGGTTACGGCAAGGAGTTCGAGCACTGGTCCATCCACCGCAAGCCGCCGGCCTTCGCCGACCTGGAGCCCCGCACCGAGATGCTGGAGACCGGTCTGAAGGTCGTCGACCTCCTGACCCCGTACGTGCGCGGTGGCAAGATCGCCCTGTTCGGTGGTGCCGGTGTCGGTAAGACGGTTCTGATCCAGGAGATGATCAACCGTATTGCCCGCAACTTCGGTGGTACCTCGGTGTTCGCCGGTGTCGGTGAGCGCACCCGTGAGGGCAACGACCTGTGGGTCGAGCTCGCGGACGCCAACGTGCTCAAGGACACCGCGCTGGTGTTCGGCCAGATGGACGAGCCGCCAGGCACCCGTATGCGCGTCGCCCTGTCGGCCCTGACCATGGCCGAGTACTTCCGCGACGAGCAGAACCAGGACGTGCTGCTCTTCATCGACAACATCTTCCGGTTCACCCAGGCCGGTTCCGAGGTCTCGACCCTGCTGGGTCGTATGCCTTCGGCCGTGGGTTACCAGCCGACGCTGGCCGACGAGATGGGTGAGCTCCAGGAGCGCATCACCTCGACCCGTGGTCGTTCGATCACCTCGATGCAGGCCGTGTACGTGCCCGCCGACGACTACACCGACCCGGCCCCGGCCACCACGTTCGCCCACCTGGATGCCACCACCGAGCTTTCTCGTGCGGTGTTCTCCAAGGGCATCTTCCCGGCCGTGGACCCGCTGGCGTCGTCCTCGACGATCCTGCACCCCAGCATCGTCGGCGACGAGCACTACCGGGTTGCGCAGGAAGTCATCCGAATCCTGCAGCGTTACAAGGACCTTCAGGACATCATCGCCATCCTCGGTATCGATGAACTGTCGGAAGAGGACAAGGTGCTGGTGTACCGCGCCCGTAAGATCGAGCGCTTCCTGAGCCAGAACATGATGGCCGCCGAGCAGTTCACCGGCCAGCCGGGTTCGACGGTGCCGCTGAAGGAGACCATCGAGGCGTTCGACCGTCTCGCCAAGGGCGACTTCGACCACCTGCCCGAGCAGGCGTTCTTCCTCATCGGTGGTCTCGACGACCTGGCGAAGAAGGCCGAAAGCCTCGGCGCCAAGCTGTGATCTCCGTAGTTACCCGAGCACGAAAGGTGGTGTGACATGGCCGAAATGGACGTCGAGATCGTCGCCGTCGAGCGCGCGCTGTGGACAGGTAAGGCCACATTCGTCTTCACTCGCACCACCGCCGGTGAGATCGGCATCCTGCCCCGGCACATCCCGTTGGTCGGCCAGCTGGTCGAGGACGCGATGGTCCGGGTCGAGCGTGAGGGCGAGGATGATCTGCGGATCGCCGTGTCCGGTGGGTTCCTCTCGGTAACCGAGGACACCGTGCGGATTCTGGTTGAAGATGCGGCGCTGGAGTCGGAGATCGATGCGCATGCGGCCAAGGCCGATGCCGCGTCCGACGACGAGGCGACCGCTGCGTGGGGCCGGGCGCGTCTGCGCGCCGTAGGCCAGCTCGACTGATACTCCGATGAGCGCGTCCATGTTGATGATGGTCGCGCTCGTCGGCGTGTTGGTGCTGGCTGTTGCCGCACTGAGTTATCGGCTGTGGAAGTTGCGTCAGGTTGGCGGTACTGCCGCCATCCTGCGCGACTACCCAGCTGCCGGCGGCCACGGGTGGCGGCATGGAGTCATGCGCTACCGCGGTGGTGAGGCCGGCTTTTATCGTTTGTCGAGCCTGCGCTGGTGGCCCGACCGGACGCTGTCCCGTCGTGGCCTGGAAGTTGTTGGGCGCCGCGCCCCACGGGGCGACGAATTCGACATCATGACCATCGAAACGGTCATTCTCGAGCTGCGCGACAACAGTCCCGAACGGCGCAACGGTTACGAAATCGCTTTGGACCGTGGGGCTTTGACGGCTTTCACGTCGTGGCTGGAGGCCCGGCCGTCGCCGCGGTCACGCCGCCGCGCGGTCTGAATTCCCCTACTGAGTTCCGGTGTTGTCGGATTGCGGCGTCCCACCGCCGGGCTGCCACAGCACATCGCCATCCGGGTTCGCGACCCGCGACAGGATGAACAGCAGGTCCGACAGCCGATTCAGATATTTCGCCGGCAGGACGCTGACCGAATCGCCGTGTTCCTCGATCGCCTGCCAGGCCGCTCGCTCCGCGCGCCGGACCACGGTTCGGGCCACGTGCAGGTATGCCGACAGGGGAGTGCCGCCGGGCAGGATGAACGACGTGAGCTTCGACAGCGGCTCGTTGAATTCGTCACACCAGGCTTCCAGCCGGTCGATGTACGGCTGGGTGATCCGCAGCGGCGGGTATTCGGGATTCTCGACAACCGGGGTCGACAGATCTGCGCCGGCGTCGAAGAGATCGTTCTGAATCTGCAGGAGTACCAAGCGGATTCGTTCGTCCGGGGCGCCCGCGGCGACCGCGACGCCGATCGCGGCGTTGGCTTCGTCACAGTCCGCGTAGGCGGCCAGGCGCGCATCGTTCTTCGACACCCGGCTGAAATCGCTGAGCCCGGTCGACCCATCGTCACCGGTCCGGGTATAGATGCGGGTCAGGTGCACGGCCATGGGTGAAACCGTACCCGCGGTGACCTGTTCGTTGTCTGACACCGGCCCTCGCCGCTGTTTACACTTAGCCGCGTGAGCGAGCGTTTCGTGGTGACCGGGGGTAGCCGGTTGTCCGGCGAAGTTGCCGTGGGGGGCGCGAAGAACAGCGTGCTCAAGCTGATGGCCGCGGCGTTGTTGGCCGAGGGCACGACCACGATCACCAACTGTCCGGACATCCTGGATGTGCCATTGATGGCGGAGGTGCTCCGCGGTCTCGGGGCGACCGTCGAGCTCGAAGGCGATGTTGCCCGAATCACGTCGCCCGACGAGCCGAAGTACGACGCGGACTTCGCCGCGGTCCGGCAGTTCCGCGCCTCGGTGTGTGTGCTCGGCCCATTGGTGGGGCGCTGCAAGAAGGCGAAAGTCGCGCTGCCCGGCGGTGACGCGATCGGTTCGCGGCCCCTCGACATGCACCAATCCGGTCTGCGGCAGCTCGGCGCGCGATGCAACATCGAGCACGGCTGCGTGGTCGCCGAGGCGGACCACCTGCGTGGCGCCGAGATTCAGCTCGAGTTCCCGTCAGTGGGTGCGACCGAGAACATCCTGATGGCGGCCGTGCTCGCCGAGGGTGTGACGGTCATCCACAACGCCGCGCGGGAACCGGACATCGTCGATATCTGCGACATGTTGAACCAGATGGGTGCCAAGGTCAGTGGGGGCGGGACCTCGACTCTGACCATCACCGGCGTGGACAAGCTGCATCCGACCGAGCACCGGGTGATCGGTGACCGGATTGTGGCCGCGACCTGGGGAATTGCGGCGGCGATGACGCGCGGTGACGTCGCCGTCACTGGGGTGGACCCGCAACACCTGCAGCTGGTGCTGCACAAACTTCACGATGCCGGCGCGACCGTCACCCAGCACGACAACGGTTTCCGCGTCGTGCAGTACGAACGGCCGAAGGCCGTGAACGTCGCGACGCTGCCGTATCCGGGATTCCCGACCGACCTGCAGCCGATGGCCATCGGCCTGGCATGCATCGCCGAGGGCACCTCGATGATCACCGAGAACGTGTTCGAAGCACGGTTCCGCTTCGTCGAGGAGATGATCCGCCTGGGGGCCGACGCCCGGACCGACGGACATCACGCGGTGGTCCGCGGAATTCCGCAGTTGTCGAGTGCCCCGGTGTGGGCATCGGATATTCGCGCCGGCGCCGGTTTGGTGTTGGCGGGCTTGGTCGCCGATGGCGACACCGAGGTTCACGACGTTTTCCACATCGATCGCGGGTACCCGTTGTTCGTGGAGAACCTCGTGAGTCTGGGCGCGGAGGTCGAACGGGTCAGTTGACGGGGATTGGCGTGTCGCGCTGACGGTCCCGACGGACCCCTGTGCGACGTGTTTTCGCCCAAAAACCGGCCGTATGCAGGCGTTTTGTAAAATCAAGATCGGCCCGCTAATCTATTCAACGTCAAGAACGAGCGGGGCCGAAAAAGCCCAGAGCAAGAGCTTGACAGCCCGACCAAGAGATAGTAGGTTGGTGGGGTTGCCCGAAAAAGGCGTGTTGTTTGAGAACTCAATAGTGTGTTTGGTGGTTTTTGTTTGTTGTTTTTTGACTGCACCTCGTGTTTTCCCGTTTGTGGGGTGTGGTTGTTTTTTTGATGCCAGTTTTTGGTGTCTTTTGTTTAGGTCAGATTG
>NZ_JBJIAO010000054.1:0-32558 GCF_045310825.1 Mycobacterium sp. SMC-21
GACAACCGGACCTGGCACCCCGACACGCCCCAAATCGCCACGGCGGCGGCTTGACACGGTCATTGAGAGTCCTTTCGTTACTACCTGTAGTTCAGTCACGCCCGGCGGTTTTAGTCAAGACCCCAAAGGTCTGGTCTCCGGCGCCGGGCCGGTGGTATACAACCTAGAACGTGTTCTAGTTCGGGCGGTGCTCGGGAGGTTTCATGGCGTTGCGGGTCGTGCAGTGGGCAACCGGCGGAGTCGGCGTCGCCGCGATCAAGGGCGTGCTGGAACACCCGGACCTGGAACTGGTCGGTTGTTGGGTGCATTCGGAAGCCAAGAACGGCAAGGATGTTGGCGAGATCATCGGCGCCGAGCCGCTGGGTGTCACTGCGACCAACAACATCGACGACATCCTGGCGCTCGAGGCCGACGCCGTCATCTACGCCCCGCTGATGGCCAACCCCGACGAGGTGGCGGCCCTGCTGCGGTCCGGCAAGAACGTGGTGACGCCCGTCGGGTGGGTGTATCCGAGCGAGAAGCAGGGCGCGCCGATGCGGGAAGCCGCGCTGGCAGGTGGGGCCACGCTGCACGGCACCGGCATCGCACCCGGCGGCATCAGTGAGAAGTTCCCGCTGCTGTTCTCGGTGATGTCCACTGGCGTGACTTTCGTTCGGGCCGAGGAATTTTCGGATCTGCGCACCTATGAGGCGCCCGACGTGCTGCGGCACGTCATGGGGTTCGGTGAGACCCCGGACAAGGCGCTGACCGGTCCGATGCAGAAGCTGCTCGACAGTGGCTTCATCCAGGCCGTGCGGATGTGCGTCGACGAGTTCGGCTTCAATGCCGATCCGAAGATCGTTGCGCGCCAAGAGGTTGCGGTGGCGACCGCGCCGATCGACTCACCGCTGGGGCCCATCCAGCCCGGCCAGGTGGCCGCCCGCAAGTTCCACTGGGAGGCGGTCGTCGGCGACGAGGTTGTCGTGCGCGTCACCGTCAACTGGTTCATGGGTGAGGAAAACCTCGACCCGGCATGGGATTTCGGCCCCGAAGGTCAACGCTATGAGATGGAGGTCAAGGGAAATCCGGACTTCACCGTGTCGATCAAGGGCTTTCAGGGACTGGTCGGAGAGGACGGCCCCGAACCCGGCGTCGTCGGCACCGCCGCCCACTGCGTCAACTCCGTGCCGGCGGTGTGTGCCGCGGAACCGGGCATCGCCACCTATCTGGACCTGCCGCTCTTCAGTGCGAAAGCGGCACCTCGGCTGAGGTGAGCGCGACGTTTTTGCACGCCTGCGGCAGCGTGTCGGCGTACAAACACGGCCGCTCGCGGTAATTAGGGCTGCACGAGTATCCGGATCGGATTGCCTTCGGCCCGATCGAGTTTCGCGATGCCTTCGGCGACGTCCTCGAGCGGGACGATCTCGCTGATCGAACGGGTGAGGTCCAGACGGCCGCGGGACACCAGCGTGGCCAGCGTGCCGATGTCGGCGTTCTGGTAGCCCAGGTGCCCGCGCACCTGCTTCTTGGTCAGGTTGAAGAACGACGTCGGGCCGATCGACGGGGCATCGGCGCTCATCCCGACGCCGACGAACCGTCCGCCCACGGTCAGCGCCGCCAGCGCCTGATCGAACGTCGACCCCTTGCCGACCGCGTCGAACGCGACGTCGAGCATCCGGCCGCCGGTGGCTGCACCGATCTGGGCCAACAACTCCGGGTCGCGGGCGTCGAAGGCGTAGTCCGCGCCGACCTCCAGCGCGCGCTCCAGCACTGCCGGGTTGACGTCGACCGCGACGATCGGCGCCGCCCCGACCAATCGGGCCAACTGCACGATGTGCGTGCCGAGCCCACCCATGCCCCATACGCCGACGGACTCGCCGATACCCACCTGGCCGGTCCGCACGACGGCGCCGAACGGCGTCGACACCGCGTCGGCGAGGATCGCGGCCTGCTCCAGCGGCACGTTGTCGGGGACGCGCGTCAGCCCGAACGCCTGCGCGACGGTGTATTCGGCCCAGCCCCCGTCGTACGCGAACGCCATGAGCCGGATCCGCAGACAGTTGGACATGTCGCCGCGGAGACAGTTCACGCAGTCCATGCACGGCTTGCCGGCCGCGACGACGACGCGGTCGCCCTCGGCCCAGCCGGTGACGCCCGGTCCGAGCTTGGCGATGGTGCCCGACGTTTCGTGGCCCTGCGTCACCACCGGGAGCTGCGACGGGAACGTGCCGTTGATCAGGCTCAGGTCGGAGTGGCAGATGCCGCAGTAGGCGACCTTGACCAGCACCTCGCCGGGGCCCGGTTCCGGAATCGGAACATCTTCCACCACAACCTTTTTGGTGTCGGCGTAGAACCGTTGGGCCCGCATCGTTGAGGTCATGACACTCCAGTGGTCAGCATCGATGGTTACGATCGCCATCATGGCGCAGGCATTGGTGGTCGAGCAATCACGAATAGTCCCCGTCGCGGTGGCCGACGCGTTCAGCGGCACCGCACCGATCCCGCTCAATGAGCTGTTCTGTCGCTGGTACGGACCGATCCCGCCGATCAAGGCCGTGCGGAACCAGACCGGCATCTGGGATGCGGTGGGGCAGACCCGCACCATCCTGCTGACCGGTGGCGGCAGCATGGCCGAGACCCTGACCTCGTACGACGAGCCGCACTCGTTCGGCTACACGCTGTCCGACATCAACGGACCACTGGCGCCGCTGGTGGGTGGCGTGCAAGGGATGTGGCTGTTCCAGGATGTCTCCGCTGGGCAGAGCCCCCGCACCAAGATCACCTGGCGGTGGACCCTGCACCCGCGCAGCTCGCTGACCGCTCCGCTGCTGCCGGTGTTCGGCAAGCTGTGGAAGGGCTACGCCGGCCGGTCGCTGGAGCATCTTTCTGACCTCCTGGTGGGATGACGGTCCCACGGCGCACGCCGAATCCGGTTAGATGAACTAATGACTAAGCGTGCACTCGTTCTGGCTGGTGGCGGCATCGCCGGCATCGCGTGGGAGACCGGCATCCTGCAGGGCATCGCCGACGAGGCCCCGGAGGTCGCCGCGGCGGTGCGGAATTCCGATGTGGTGTTGGGCACGTCGGCGGGGTCGGCGGTCGGTGCACAGCTGGGCAGCGCCCTGAGCATCGGAGAGTTGTTCGAGCGCCAGGTGGCCGCCGAATCGGCAGAGATCAGCCCGGGCATCGACATCGAGGCCGTCCTGACCACGTTCATCGACGCGATGTCGGCGGACCACGGCAGCCGGGCCGAGCAGTTGCAGCGCCTGGGCAAGGCGGCGGCGGCCGCCGACACCGTCAGTCCGGCCGTGCGCCGCAACGTCATCGAACGCCGGTTGCCGTCGCACGAGTGGCCCGACCATGACCTGCGCATCACCGGCGTCGACATCGACACCGGCGAGTTGGTGGTGTTCACCCGCGAATCGGGGGTGTCCCTCGTCGACGCCGTCGAGGCCAGCTGCGCGGTGCCGGCCGCCTGGCCGGTGGTGACCATCGGCGGCCGCCGCTACATGGACGGCGGCATGGGCAGCAGCGTCAACATGATCGCGGTCAAGGACTGTGACGCCGCCGTCGTGCTGGTTCCGGCGCCGTCGGACTCGCCGTCGCCGTTCGGGGCGGGCCCCGGCGCGGACGTCAGGAGCTTTGCGGGCCGCGCCTGCGGCATCTTCGCCGACGCTGAGTCCCTCGCCGCCTTCGGCGTCGACCCGCTCGATCCGGCCTGTCGTATCCCGTCGGCGCAGGCCGGCCGGGTGCAGGGCCGAAAGGTCGCGGCAGAGGTCGCCGCGTTCCTGTCCTAGTCGGCGTGGTCGAGGGAATCGAGTGCGGCGCAAGCCAATTCGTGCCCGATCTCGATGACCTCGGAGGCTCGGTAGAACTCGAGGCTGCGGCACACCGTGCGCGGCACCTCGATCAACAGGTCGGGCGGATAGGCCGCCAGGGTGTGTCGCATCAACGCGGCCTGCGAGATTTCGATGGTGCGGTTCATGACCTCGAATCCGCCGAGCCGCGGCACGTGCGTGTCTTCCTCGGTCTCGACCTCGGACTCGGGGACGGCGTCGATGCCGTCGACCGCGTTGCTGAAGCGGCTCAGCACCGATCGTGCGGTGGGGCCGTCGAGCAGGGTGCTCGCCGCGGCCCGGTCGATCAGTGACGTCGTGCTGCGCCGCATGCGGTTCAACAGCTCGGCGGTGGGGCGCGGGGATTCCGGGGCGGGATTGGGGTCGCTGGCGTTGAGGCTGACCGCGATGGTCAGGTCGGCGTTGACGGCGGCGAGCGGTGCCATGGGCAGAGGGTCGAGGATGCCGCCGTCGGCCAGGAGCCGGCCGTCGAGCAGATAGGGCGCGATGACGCCGGGGATGGCGATGGAGGCGCGGATGGCCGCGTCGATCGGGCCGCGCTGCAGCCAGACCGATTTTCCGGCGATCAGGTCGGTCGAGACGGCGGTGTAGGGGATCGGCAGGCTCTCGATGGTCCGCGGGCCGATGATCTCGCGGACGGCGGCCAGGATTTTCTCGGCGCGAAGCACACCGGCGGCGGTGAGGGATGGATCGAGCAGGCGAAGCACCGCGCTCTGCGTGAGAGCACTGGCCCAGGAGGAGAATTCGTCGAGTTTGTCGGCGGCCTGCAGTGCACCGACGAGTGCGCCCATGGATGAACCGGAGATGCCGACGACATCGAAGCCGCGCTCGCGGAGCGCGTCGATGACGCCGATGTGTGCGTAACCCCGGGCGCCACCGCTGCCAAGGACCAGTGCGACCCGCATGGCCCTATTTTGGCGTGCGGATCAGGCGGCGGCGAGACGAGGCCGCGTCAGCAGCGGATGCGCGAGAAGAACGCCGCCGAGACGAGCCCGATGATGAGGGCCACCTGCGGCTGTCCGCTGCTCATGGCGAAGAGGATGCCGCTGACCGCGGCGACCGCGATGAGCAGCAGGAGGATGCCCATGAAGAGCACCCGGCGCCCGTTGACCGCGCCACTGTGGGCCCGAGCGACCGGTACGTGCTGAGGAGCAACCATTGAGCTCATCCCTTCGACAATGAGTGAGACACCCCATAGTGTGCACCATTGTGTGAGTCAAAGCACAATTACTGACCAGTAGTTGGGAAATTGGTCGTATTCGTTAGCTGATCTCATTGCTTTCGCGACGTTTTGCCTGGTCGGCGGGCAAATTTGTTAGATGTGCTTTGTGTTCTGAGAATGGTGTTGCTGCTCATTTTTCGCGCTTCGATGGGCGGCGAATTTAATTCGTTGAACTAATCTAATTAATTTGCGCCGGCAGCTGGTGGCGTCTGCATCGCGAGTGTGCGTGCAGATCGCGGAACCGGCCGGATCGACGGTCTGTGCGCACACTGGCGGCACGGAAAAGCGGGCGCGCGTCAGTTGACGCAGGGGAGCCCGTCGTTGGCACGCACCGGCGGCCCGGCTTCCGGGGTCGGCAACGTGGTGTCGTAATTGGACGACTTGGCCGCAGCCAGGGAGACGCTGTCGAGGGTGTCTGGCACCTGATAGCCCGGCCCCAGCGTCACGTGGATGCGGCCGGCGGGCACCGACGGGTCGGCGCGGACCGCGTCGATGCCCAACAGTTCTGCCAGGTGCTTGGCTTCGGCGTCGGTACCGGCGCCGAAGTCGACGGCCGTCGAACTGAGCTCGCCGTCCTGCGAGCTCCGGGTCTGGCCCATGGAGTATTCGAGATCGCCCAGGATCTCGGACATCTGCCGGCCCAGGCCCATCACGTCGGAACCGTTGATGACGTCGATGACGGCGGTCTTGGCGTTCTTCGACGTCGTACCGGTGCTGTCGGCGGCCTTGTCCAGCGTCGACGGCTCGGTCGACGTGCTGGGCGTGGTCGTCGGTGCGCCGGCCGGTGGCTTGAGGCCGAAGGCCTTGGCGACCTCGACCTTGATGGCCATGGGGTCGACGATGTTGACGTCCTGGCCGTCGATGTTGTCGTAGCGCACGACGGGCAATGTCCGGTACTGGACGTTTGCGCCGCCGGCGATCTCGCCCATGCGCTTGAACTGCTCCTGGCCCCAGCCCGCCGACAGCACGACGTCCTTCTGTGCGACGCCGATCAGCTGATTGAGCTTGCCGAGGTCGCTGAACGAGCCGTCCTTCTGCAGCTGGTGCATCACCGAGATCAGGAACGCCTGCTGGCGGTGGGTCCGGTCCAGGTCGCCGTTGTCCAGGCCGTGCCGTTGCCGGACGAAGGCGACGACCTGCGAGGCGTCGAGCATCTGGCGGCCGGCCGGGAAATCGGCGCCCGAGTAGTCGTCGTACACGGGGTGGTTCAGGCAGATTTCGACGCCACCGAGGCTCTCGGCGATGTCGTAGAAACCGGCGAGGTTGACCTCGGCGAAGTAGTCGATGGGCGCACCGGTCAGATTGCGGACCGCGGCCAGGGTGGCGGCGCGGCCGGCCTCGCGGCTCTTGCGTTCCAGCTCGGCCTGGTCGGTGACGCCCTTGTCCATGAGGTGCTGCATGGCGTTGGCCTTGGTCAGGCCGTACGCCTCTTTGATCTTGATGTGGTCGTATCCGGGGATGCCGGTGACCCGCACATAGTCGTCGCGCGGGATCGAGAACGCGACCACATGGTTGTCGGCGGAGATGTGCGCCAGGATCAGCGTGTTGGTGTTGTAGCCGCCGTTGTCCGAATCCCCGGCGTGCAGCTTGTCGAGCAGCGCCTGCGGCAGGTCATTGCCCTGCTGGTCTTTCCGCGAGTCCAGGCCGATCAGCAGGATGTTCATCGCCCCGCCGGTGGACTTGGGCGCGTCGGCCCCGAGCGCATCGCTGACCGTGATGCCGTGCAGCGCGCCGCGCACCGTCCACCAGCCCAGGCCGGTCGTCGCCACCGCCACCGTGGTGACCAGGGCGAGCGCCACCCGCCCGACGGTGTCCCAGCCCACCCGGGCGCTGAGCAGGCTTTGCAGCCGGCTCCGGCGGTGCCGGGCTGGAAGACGGTGGCGGGCGGTATCGCTGCGCTGGAGATCGGAGGTGCTCAGCTGCGACCTCGAGGGGATGCGGTCATGGCGGTCATCTCGGCGGGCCTCGCGGGTACGTGAGGACCGCCGGTCGGATCCGGCGGTCGGAAAGTTCGCTGTCACCGCGGCCCGCGTGTATGCGTCAGAGCGATCGGACGGCAGTGCGACCGATTTTAGGGCAACGCCGCAGACTCAGCGAATCCTCAGTGAACGGCGGGTATCAGCCGCATTCACCTTTGGAGGCGCTGGTCGCGGCCATGATCACGCCGGCCTGCTGGCCTGCGGTGAGCTCGGTCCACGGGGTGTTGAAGTTACCGGGATCACGTGTTTCCGCCCGCTGCATGAGGCTCAGGTACGGCTCGACGAGCGTCGCCGGGTCGGCATGCTGAGCGTCCATCCACACCTTCGCGGCGTGGCACGCCTGGCCGAACTCGGACTCGGTCGCCGCCGGCGGGGCGTCGACGGCAGTTGTCACGCCGCCCGGGGAGACGGCGCCGCCGGCGGGTGCGGGGTGTTCGTGCGACTGCGTGGGCAGCTCGGCGGGAGTGTGGGCGGGAGCGGCTTGCTTGTCCGGCCCGCAGGCTGTCAGGAACGTCAGTGCGGTGGTCGTGAGCAGCGCTGCCCGGATGACGTTGATCTGCATGCTTGCCAATCTAGAGGTGTAGGCATTCAGGATCACCCTGACGCTAACCCTTTCCCGGCGGCCGCGGCGCCGACACCATGGGGAACATGGCAGTGCAGAACGTGCAGAACGCGACATGTTGTCGGGCTTGAGCCCGGCCTTGTGAGGGCGCCAAGCCCACCCGTTCGTTTCTGCATTGGAGTTCCGTCATGTCCGTCCTGACAGAGTTTTCTGTTTCTGGCCCCACTTCCCTGGCCCCGACCCGATTGCGGCTGCCCGACCTGCTGCACGCCACTGATCGGTGCGCCGACGACGTCCTGAGCGGCCGTTACGACCGGCTGCTGCCGGCCGACGGCCTGCCCCTTCACGAACGCTGGTTCCGCCGGTTGTACGGCGACGACGAACTCGATCTCTGGCTGATCAGCTGGGTCCCCGAGCGCAGCACCGAGCTGCACGACCATGGCGGATCGCTCGGTGCGTTGACCGTGGTGTCCGGGGCGCTCGAGGAAACCCGCTGGGACGGCCGCGGGCTGCGGCAGCGCACTCTGGAGGCCGGTGACCAGGCCGCGTTCCCGTTGGGCTGGGTCCACGACGTGGTGCGGGCGGGCAGCAACGATGCCGCAGGAGTATCGCCCGCTCCGCCCACGCTGAGCGTGCACGCCTACTCGCCGCCGCTGACCGCCATGTCGTACTACGACGTGACCGAAAGCCAGAAGCTGCGTCGCGTCTACACCGAACTCACCGACAAGCCCGAGGGGGACTGATGACCACGGCGAGTGATGCGACGGGGAACGCGGTCAGCCGAGTCGACGCCATGCTGAATGCGGCGCGCGAGCGGCTGGTCCGGCTGTCCGCCGCCGAAATACCCGCCGCGCTGGCCCGGGGCGCCGTGCTGGTGGACATCCGGCCGGCCGCGCAGCGCGCCATCGAGGGCGAGTTTCCCGGCGCGCTCGTCGTGGAACGCAACGTCCTGGAATGGCGCTGCGACCCGACCAGTGACGCCCGGCTGCCGCAGGCCACCGGCGTCGACGTCGAGTGGGTGGTGCTGTGCTCGCAGGGCTACACCTCGAGCCTGGCCGCCGCCGCGCTGCAAGACCTGGGGCTGTACCGCGCCACCGACGTCATCGGCGGATACCGGGCGCTGGTCGATGAGGGACTGCTCGGCGGGACGGCCGCGTCGGTGCTGCTACGTGCCGGCGCTTGGGTGTAGCAGCGGGCGCAACCGCTCCGTCTTCTCCTTGGTCCACTCCGGTGGCTGCAATACGTCGGCCCACGCATCGGCGACGTCCCTGACGTAGACGTGTCCGTGCCCGTCCGGGACGTCGACCGCGACGGCCATGTCGGCCGACACCTGCAGGAACGTCACGACGGGAATCCACTCCATCCGCGGCGAGACGTCACGGCCGCGCGGTTCTTCCAGCCAGTCGGGCCGGGCGAACAGCAGGTCGGGATTCCACCAGGCGATCGGGTCGGACGCGTGCTGCAGATACACCACCCGCGGGTGGCCCCAGGTGGCGTCGGCGGGGCGGTCCAAATCCTCAGGGCGAGAAGCGAACCGGGCGTTGAGGCCGTGGTCGTAGATCGGCAGTTTCTCCAGTGACCCGGCGTCGCGGTAGCGGGTCAGCTCGGTCCAGATGACGTTGTTGAACGTCGGTCCGGAGAACAGCGCGCCGTCGGTACGGGCCACCAGGTTGTTCAGCGACTGGAACGGAGCCTCGCCGCCGAACGAGCCGAGGCTCTCCCCGAACACCACGAGCTTGGGGCGCTTGCCCTCGGGCATCTGCCGCACGAGGGCGTCGACCTCTTCGAACAGTTCCTGGCCGGCTTCCTGCGCGTTGTCCTTGTCCACCAGGAACGAGATCCAGCTGGGCAGGAACGAATACTGCATCGACACGATCGCGGTGTTGCCGTTGTACATGTACTCCAGCGACGCGGCTTCGGCCTCGTTGATCCAGCCGGTGCCCGTCGTGGTGGCGACGGCGACGACCGCGCGCTCGAGTCCGCCGGTGCGCTTGAGTTCCTGCGCGGCGAGCCTGGCCGTCGCCCGGATGCCGTCCGCGGAGTGCAGACCGGCGTAGGCGCGAATCGGTTCGATTGCCTTGCGGCCGTTGAATTTCTCGAGCTCTTCGACGCTCGGTCCGTTGCCGACGAAGATGCGGCCCTGCCGGCCCAGCGACGACCAGCTGGCCAGTGAGCCGGGGCCGCCCGACCGCAATGGCGATGTGGGAGGCGGGTTGTCGGGATCATCCTCGTCATTGGCCGAGGCGAAGGTGTTGTTGATCCACGACATCGCATAGTTGCCGACCACACCGTTGAACACCTCGACGAACACGGCGATGACCAGGAGCACTGCCACCACACCGGACACCCGAGGGGGCGCCACGCGCTCCAGCTGACGCATCAGGAAACGCACCAATTTGCGGATCAGCTGGCCGATTTCGACGAAGCCGAACAGGAAGACGATCGAGTACACCGCCGTCAGCGGGTGGTCCCAGAACTTCATCCGGGGCACGCCCATCATGTCGCGGACCTCGTCCTGCCAGACGTGGAACCAGATGACCGCGAGCACCTGGCCGATGACGCCGACCCCGATCAGGACGAGCCACGCCCAGCGGGGCGCCTTGGGGCTGCTGTCCTTCGAGCGCATGTAGCGCACCAGGAAGACGCCGAGCACCCCGAGGCCGTAGCCGCACGCGCCGGCAGCGCCGCTGACGATGCCCTGGAAGAGCGGTCCGCGCGGCAACAGCGACGGCGTCAGCGAGAGCCAGATGAAGGTCAGGCCGACTGCGGTGCCGAAGAACGTGTAGCGGCGGACCCACCAATCCGAGGGTGGCTCTTCCAGTTTCGCGACGAATGACTCCGCGTCCGACGGCTCGGCCACCGCGACAGCGGCGCCGTCGTGGGCGGGATCAGGCAGTTGTGCGGTGTCGGCCACCGATCGACTTTACCGATGCGTGAAGTTCGGCGCGCGCTTCTCGGTGAACGCCGCCATGCCCTCCGTCTGGTCGTCGGTGGCGAAGGCCGAGTGGAACAGCCGGCGCTCGTACAGCAGGCCCTCGGCGAGGGTGCTCTCGAAGGCGCGGTTGACCGCTTCCTTCGCCATCCGCGACGCCGAAAGCGACATGCCGGCAATGGTTTTGGCGACGGCGTTGGCCTCTTCGAGCAGCTTGTCGGCCGGGACCACACGCGACACCAGGCCGCAGCGTTCGGCTTCCTCGGCGTCCATGTTGCGGCCGGTGAGGATCAGGTCCATCGCCTTGGCCTTGCCCACGGCACGCGTCAGACGCTGGCTGCCGCCCATGCCGGGCAGCACGCCCAGCTTGATCTCGGGCTGGCCGAATTTGGCGGTGTCGGCGGCGATCAGCAGGTCGCACATCATGGCGAGCTCACAACCGCCACCGAGCGCGTAGCCGGCGACGGCGGCGATGGTGGGGGTGCGGGTCGCGGCGAACTTGTTCCACAGCGCGAAGAAGTCCTGCGAGAACACGTCGGCGAACGTCAGGCTCGCCATCTCCTTGATGTCGGCGCCCGCGGCGAAGGCCTTCTCGCTACCGGTGATGATGATGGCGCCGATGCCCGGGTCGGCGTCGAGTTCGGCTGCGGCCGTGGTGACTTCGGTCATCACCTGGCTGTTGAGGGCGTTGAGGGCCTTCGGCCGGTTCAGGGTGATGGTGGCGACGCGGTCGTCGCGGGTGACCAGGATGGTTTCGAAAGTCATCGGTTCTCCTAGAAGGTGAGATCAGGGTCGGCGGAGACGAAGTAGGCGTCGACGTCGGCGGCGGTGCAGTCCGAAAGACTAGCCGGGGACCACTGCGGGTTGCGGTCCTTGTCGACGAGCTGGGCGCGGATGCCCTCCACGAAATCGTGAGACTTGTGCGACGCCATCGAGACTCGGAATTCCTGCACGAGGGTGTCCTCGAGGGTGGGCAGCTTCGCGGCGCGGCGCACGGCCTCCAGGGTGACCGTCAGCGCGATGGGCGACCGGGTGGCGATCAGGTCGGCTGCCGCGTTGGCGGGCGCGGCTTCGCTGTTCCGCAGGTTCTCCAGGATCTCGGCGACCGTGTCGGCCGCGTAGCACTCGTCGATCCAATGCTGTTGTGCCAGAAGCTCGCTGGCGGGCGGCTCGACGGCGTACTTCTTGAGCGCCGCGTCGGGGCCGTCGCTGATCACCAGGTCGCGGAAGGCGGGCAGGTTGGCCTGCGGGACGAAATGGTCGGCGAAGCCCAGAGCGATGGCATCCGCGCCGGAGAACGGGGCACCGGTGAGCGCGGCATGGAGGCCGATCAGGCCCGGCGCGCGGGACAGCAGGTAGGTACCGCCGACGTCGGGGATGAAGCCGATGCCGACCTCGGGCATGCCGAGCTTGGTCTTCTCGGTGACGACGCGGGTGTTGCCGTGCGCGCCGACCCCGACGCCGCCGCCCATCACGATGCCGTCCATCAGCGAGACGTACGGCTTGGGGTAGCGGCCGATGTGCGCGTTGAGCAGATATTCGTCGTGCCAGAACGTCCTGGCCTTGTCGTCCTGCGCCTTGGCGGAGTGATACAGCGCGACGACGTCGCCGCCTGCGCACAGGCCGCGCTCGCCGGCGCCGGTCAGCAGGACCGCGCGCACGCTGTCGTCGTGCTCCCACGCCGTGAGCGCCTCGGCCAGGCCCGTGACCATGACTTGATTGAGCGAATTGATGGCCTTCGGACGGTTCAGCGTGACGACGCCGACGCCGTTCTCGACATTTACTAGGATATCCTCGTTTTCCGCCACGGTAAGCAATCTAGATCGTCGCGCAACCGCTGCGCCGACCAGGTACCGTTTCACAGTAAGTTCCCAGTTTCTCCGTCTCGCCGGGAACCAACACCCGAAGCCGTACGTTGAGTGGGTGTTCGTCAGCAGACGGACCACAGCTTCACGAGAGGAACCCAGACGGTGCGCGAGAGCAGCAACCCGATATTTCGTTCCCTGCCCAAATCGCAGGGCGGATACGCGCAATTCGGTAGTGGCGCCGCCGCATATGGTGCCCAGCAGACCATGGCCCAGCCATACACCCAGTACCCGCAGCAGCAGGCCGGTTTCTCGCGCCCGCTGACCATCGACGACGTCGTCACCAAGACCGGCATCACGCTGGCGGTGCTGACGGTCAGTGCGGTCGTTTCGTACTTCGTGATCATGTCGAACCTGGCGCTGGCCGGGCCCATCGCCATGATCGGTGCCCTCGGCGGCCTGGTGATGGTCCTCATCGCCACGTTCGGCCGTAAGCAGGACAACCCGGGCATCGTCCTCACCTACGCGGTGCTCGAGGGCATGTTCCTCGGTGCCTTCTCGTTCGTGATGGCCAACTTCGCGGTCTCCGGCGCCAATGCCGGTGCCCTGATCGGCCAGGCCATTCTCGGCACCTTCGGTGTGTTCTTCGGCATGCTCGTCGTCTACAAGACCGGCGCCATCCGCGTCACCCCGAAGTTCACCCGCATGATCGTCGCCGGCATGTTCGGTGTTCTGGCGCTCATGCTCGGCAACTTCATCATCGGCCTGTTCAACGGCGGCGCGGGCATGGGCCTGCGCAGCGGCGGCACCATCGCGATCATCTTCTCGCTGGTCTGCATCGCGCTGGCGGCGTTCAGCTTCCTGCTCGACTTCGACGCTGCCGACCAGATGATCCGCGCCGGCGCGCCGGAGAAGGCGGCATGGGGCGTCGCGCTCGGCCTGACCGTCACCCTGGTCTGGCTGTACGTGGAAATCCTGCGACTGCTGAGTTACTTCAACAACGACTAGCTCCGTTGACAGAGAAGGGGCGTCCGCTTCGGCGGGCGCCCCTTCTTCGTGTCGTGCAGTGTCCGGCTCAGACCGCGCGCGGCTTGACGCGGCCGGCCGCTTCGGCGGCGTTGCGGCGTGCGGTGTCGATGTCCGCGGCCCGCGCCAGGGCCACACCCATCCGGCGGGTGCGGAAGCTCTCGGGCTTGCCGAACAGGCGAATGTCGGTGCCCGGCACCTGCAGGGCCTCATCGATGCCGTCGAAGACGATGCCCTCGGCCTCCACGCCGCCGTAGATCACCGCGCTGGCGCCCGGGCTCTTGAGAGACGTGTCCACCGGCAGCCCGAGGATCGCACGGGCATGCAGCTCGAACTCGTTCTGCCACTGCGTGATCATCGTCGTCATGCCGGTGTCGTGTGGGCGCGGGCTCACTTCGCTGAACCACACCTGGTCGCCCTTGACGAACAACTCGACGCCGAAAACGCCCTGCCCGCCGAGGTTTTCGGTGACCTTGTGCGCGATGTCCTGGGCGTTGGCCAGAGCCGCGGCCGACATCGGGTGCGGCTGCCAGCTCTCCACGTAATCGCCGGAGACCTGACGGTGCCCGATCGGTTCGCAGAACTGGGTCTCGACCTCGCCGTCGGCGCCTCGTGCCCGGACCGTCAACAGCGTGATCTCGTAGTCGAAGTCGACGAAGCCCTCGACGATGATGCGGGTGTTGGTCACGCGCGCCCCGCCCATGGCGTACTCCCAGGCCTTCGCGACGTCGTCCGGGCCGTCGAGCTTGCTCTGGCCCTTGCCCGAACTGCTCATCACGGGCTTCACGACGCACGGGTACCCGATGCCGCCATCGATGGCGGCTTGGAGTTCCTCGAGCGAATCGCAGAACTTGTAGGGGCTCGTCGGCACGCCGAGTTCTTCGGCGGCCAGGCGCCGGATGCCCTCGCGGTCCATGGTGAGGCGGGCGGCCCGCGCGGTCGGGATCACCCGCACCACACCGGCCTCCTCGAGTTCCTGCAGCGCCGGCGTGGCGATGGCCTCGATCTCCGGCACCACGAGGTCCGGCTTCTCCGCCGCGATCAGCGCCTTGAGCTGGTCGGGGTCGGTCATCGAGATGGTCCGCGCGTGGTGGGCCACCTGCTGGCCCGGCGCGTTCTCGTAGCGGTCGACGGCAATGGTCTCGACGCCCAGGCGCTGCAACGCGATCAGCACTTCGCGACCGAGTTCGCCGGAGCCGAGCAGCATGACCTTGGTCGCGTTCGGCGACAGTGGGGTTCCGATGGTGATCATTGGGCGGAAAGTCTATGGGGTGGGGTTCTATGTGGGTTGATCCTGTACTGAGGGCGTGGGTTTCTCGCACTCTTGCGCCATGGATTCAGGCTCAGAGTCCTGATCGCCCATCGGCGCATTGGCCCTGTACTAGTGGCGCGGGCTACTCGTACGAATGCGCCGCGGATACAGGCTCAACGTGAGTTATCCACACTTCGCAGTTGATCCACACTCCACGGCTGTGTCGGCGCGATCGAGACCTTTCTGTCAGCGGGGCGGCAGACGGTTGCGTCATGATCACCGAATCGGACCCGTTCATCGGCAGCGAGGCTGTCGCAAGTCGATCGCTCACCCGCTACGAGCTGCGCCGCCACTACCGGGCGATGCTGCCGAACATCTACGTGGACAAGCGAATTGACCCATCGCTCTACCAGCGGACGCAGGCCGCGTGGCTGTGGTCTGGACGCGAGGCCACCATTGCCGGGCATGCCGCGGCAGCCCTTCACAGGGCGAAGTGGGTGCCTGATGACGCGCCGATTGAACTCATCTACGCCAATACCAGGCCGCCCAGGAACGTCATCGCCCGTGATGACCTGCTCTTCGACGACGAGAGCCAGTTGCTCGGCGGATTGCCTGTGACGACGTCGCACCGTACGGCGTTCGACCTCGGACGACGCGGGTCGCTCGTCGACGCGGTTGCCCGACTCGACGCTCTCGGTGCCGCCACCGGATTCAACGTCGACGCAGTGCGTGAGGTGGCAGGCCGCCACCGGCACGCGCGAGGGTTGCGCCAATTGGAGCAGGCTCTGGCTCTCTACGACCCGGGCGCCCAATCCCCGCAAGAATCCTGGCTTCGACAATTGCTGATCGCCGAAGGCTTTCCACGACCGAAGACTCAGATCCCGGTGACTGGCCCCGATGGCCGCGCCAAGTACTTCCTCGACATGGGATGGGAAGACATGCGGCTCGCTGTCGAGTACGACGGCGAGCAACATGCGGGCCAGATCGGCTACGACATCGTGCGCAGCGAGTACATCGCCGGCGTCGGGTGGACGGTGGTCAGAGTGGCCGCCGGACATCGCCGGGCGGAGATCATCGCGTGGGTGAATCGGGCCTGGGCGCGGGCACTCTATCGACGAAATCCTGCAGTGTTTCTGCCCTCGCGCGACGCCGGACGCGCGAGTTAGGCCAAGGGTTCAGGGTCAACGCCAGATGCCCCCAGAAACACGTTGACCCTGTACCTGGGGCGCATGTCACTCGAACAAATGCGCCCTGAGTACAGGGTCAACGCTGAGGCGGCGGGACGCCGCTTCAGAGACTGCTTAAGGGACTTACGAAAGCCGCTCGATGATCATGGCCATACCCTGGCCACCACCGACACACATGGTCTCGATGCCGAACTGCTTGTCGTGGGTCTGCAGGTTGTTGATCAGCGTCGCGGTGATGCGGGCGCCGGTCATACCGAACGGGTGGCCGAGGGCGATGGCGCCACCGGAGACGTTCAGGCGGTCCTCGTCCATGCCCAGGGCGCGGGCCGAGCCCAGCACCTGCACGGCGAAGGCCTCGTTGATCTCGTAGAGGTCGACGTCACCGATGGCCATGTTGGCGCGGCCGAGGGCCTGCTTGACGGCCTCGATCGGGCCCAGGCCCATGATCTCCGGCGACAGACCCGAGACACCGGTCGAGACGATGCGCGCCAGCGGGGTCAGGCCGAGGGCCTTGGCCTTCTCGTCGCTCATGATCACGAGGGCGGCGGCGCCGTCGTTCAGCGGGCAGGCGTTACCGGCGGTGATGGTGCCGTTCGGGCGGAACACCGGCTGCAGCTGGCTGATCTTCTCGTAGGTGGTGCCGGCGCGCGGGCCGTCGTCCTTGGAGACGATGGTGCCGTCGGGCAGCGTGACCGGGACGATCTCGCGCTCGAAGAAGCCGGCGTTGATGGCTTCCTCGGCCTTGTTCTGCGAGCGGACGCCCCAGTGGTCCTGGTCCTCACGGCTGATGCCGGTGTGCAGGACGACGTTCTCGGCGGTCTGGCCCATGGCGATGTAGACGTCGGGCAGGACGCCGTCTTCGCGCGGGTCGTGCCACTCGGTGGCGCCTTCGGCCTGCTTGGCGGTGCGGGCCTGAGCCTCGTCGAACAGCGAGTTCTTGCTGTTCGGGGCGCCGTCGGCAGCGCCGATGCCGAAGCGGGACACGGTCTCGACACCGGCCGAGATGAACACGTCGCCCTCGCCGGCCTTGATGGCGTGGAACGCCATGCGGGTGGTCTGCAGCGACGACGAGCAGTAGCGGTTGACGGTGGTGCCCGGCATGAAGTCGTAGCCGAGCTCGACGGCCACGGCGCGACCGATGTTGTAGGCGGCCTCACCACCGGGCTGTCCGCAGCCGATCATCAGGTCGGCGACATCGCGCGGGTCGAGCGCGGGCACCTTGTCCAGCGCGGCGCGCACCATCTGGGCGGCGAGGTCGTCGGGCCGCATGGTGGCCAGCGAGCCCTTGACGGCACGGCCGATGGGGGAGCGGGCGGTGGAGACGATGACGGCTTCGGGCATGACGGGCTCCTAAGGATCCAAAAATTGCTTCCCGGCGAATTTATCCCGTGACAGGAGCGACGATCGGCGCGGGTACGCCTGTCGTGCGCCGCCACAGGCGCGCGATGCCGGCCAGGCGGGCCAGCAGGCTCGTCACGTCCGCGGTCCGGGAGACCAGCGCGGATGCCGGCGGCGACTCAGTTGTCCACTCGCCCAACGCTTCACACAGGGCCGGCAGCAACTGCTGGGCCGCCAGCGAGTAACCGGCGGCCGACGGGTGGAACATGTCCGGGGAGAACAGCACCTCGGGCGCCTTGAGGAAATCGGGCGCCAGCAGGTCCGAGAACGGCACCGGCACGCCGCCGTTCGACCGCACCTGCCCGGCCTGGGCCCGGGCCAGCCGCAGGCCCCGATTGCGGGCCACCCAGCGCAGCGGCTGCGGGATGGCGGCGATGGCGCCGAAGTCGGGACACGTGCCGACGATGACGACTGCGCCGCTGGCGCACAGGCGCTGCACCGCGTTGCCCAGCCGGCGCGCCGACTGCCAGATGCCGTTGACGGCGGTGATGTCGTTGGCGCCGATCATGATGACCGCCGCGTCCGGTGGCGGGCCGGCCACGAACATGGCGTCGATCTGGCCGGACAGGCCTTTCGAGGTCGCGCCCACGATGGCCTTGGTGGACAACCGGATTCGCTTACCGGATTGCTGCGCCAGCCCACGGGCGAGCAGGACGCCGGGCACTTCGTCGGCGCTGCGGCAGCCGTATCCCGTGGCGGTGGAGTCGCCGAAGATCATCAGGCGCAGGTCGAACGGCACGCCACGCTGCCACTTTTCGACGGGTCCGCCCCCGGGGCTGTAGACGCCGTCGGCCCGTGGCGGGACTTCCCATGACTTGGGGATGACCCGGCGCGCAGTGGCTGCCTGGCCGCTCAGGAGGTTGCGGACCCCGACGTAGAACGACCCCGTCGAGGCGATGGTGGCTGCGGTCGCCAGAGCGATGGTCGTCCGGCGCGGTGCACGTATGCCCACGGCGTTCAGTCTAGGTCGGTTGCCCAGATTCGCAGGTCGATGAACCGCGGGCGACCCGGTCACGTAGTCATATCGACTGGGGCATCAATTCGGCGACTTTGATTGTTGATCTATGTAGCAGTGGCAAGCTAAGTTACGCGGGTTGTCTATTAAGTGACGTAAATAACGAAGTGCACCGGAACTACAAAGGCGTAGGAGTGGTGGCGATGACCGCACCGAGCAGGGTTGTCAGAACCCATAGTGTTGCTATAAGTCCTGTTAAGGGGCGGAAACCACGCCGCTATCCGGTCAGTGACGGCGCACCGGTAGAGATCGTCGAGGACGGTCCCAGCCTCGCCGGTCGCTTGATGTCGGTAGCCGCGACACTCGCCATCAAGTCAACTCTGACCATCGGCAGCTACGCCCCGAAGGCCCCCTGGCCGTGGGGAATGGTGGACTTCGTCGCCCGGATCATGAGGCCCGAGCCGGGCACCGTCCGCGCCACGATCGGTTTGCCGAACTGTACGGCGCACCTGGTCCGCGCCAAGGGCGTGCTGCCGGCCGACGGCCGTCGCAGCGTCATCCTCTACATGCACGGCGGGGCATTCCTGACCTGTGGCGTGCACACCCACGGCCGCGTGGTCGGCGCGTTGTCCAAGTACGCCGACGCGCCCGTCCTGGTCGTCGACTACCGGATGATTCCGAAGCACTCGATCGGCGAGGCCCTCGAGGACTGCCACGACGCCTACCGGTGGCTGCGCCTGAAGGGCTACGAGCCGGACCAGATCGTGCTCGCCGGCGACTCCGCGGGCGGCTACCTGTCGCTGGCACTGGCCGAGAAGCTCCAGGAGGAGGGTGAGCTGCCGGCCGCGGTGACGACGATGTCGCCGTTGTTCGAGATCGACAACGAGAGCCGGGCCCAGCACCCGAACATGAAGTCCGACGCGATGTTCCCGGCACACGCCTTCGACGCGCTGATCGAACTCATCGAGCACGCCGCCTCGCGCCACCTCGTCGACGGAAAGCCCGAAGAGATCTACGAGCCGCTCGACCACATCGAGCCCGGCCTGCCGCGCACCCTGATCCACGTGTCCGGCTCCGAGGTGCTCCTCAACGACGCCCGCAAGGCCGCGCACATGCTGGCCGCCAGCGGCGTGCCGGTCGAGGTGCACGTCTGGCCCGGCCAGATGCACGTGTTCCAACTCGCTGCCCCGCTGGTCAAGGAGGCCGACCGCTCGCTGAAGCAGATCGGCGAGTACATCCGCGAGGCAACCTGGTAATCCGGTATGCGCAACCCGGGGGCGGCCTGACAACATGTACCCATGCGCATCGCCCGGCACATCAGTGAGCTCATCGGCAATACGCCTCTGGTCCAACTGAACTCGGTTGTTCCAGCGGGTTCGGGGGTGGTGGCCGCCAAGATCGAGTACCTCAACCCCGGCGGCAGCGCCAAGGACCGCATCGCGGTCAAGATGATCGACGCCGCCGAAGAGGCCGGTCTGCTCAAGCCGGGCGGGACCATCGTCGAACCCACGTCCGGTAACACCGGCGTCGGGCTCGCCATCGTCGCGCAGCAGCGCGGCTACAAGTGCATCTTCGTCTGCCCCGACAAGGTCAGCGAGGACAAGCAGAACGTGTTGCGCGCGTATGGCGCCGACGTCGTCGTCTGCCCGACGGCCGTGGCCCCCGACCATCCGGACAGCTACTACAGCGTTTCCAACCGACTGGTCACCGAGATCGACGGCGCCTGGAAGCCGGACCAGTACTCCAACCCGAACGGCCCGGCCAGCCACTACGAGACCACCGGCCCGGAGATCTGGGCCGACACCGACGGCAAGATCACGCATTTCGTGGCGGGCGTCGGCACCGGCGGCACGATCACCGGCACCGGCCGCTACCTCAAGGAGGTCTCGGGCGGCCGGGTCAAGGTCGTCGGCGTCGACCCGGAGGGCTCGGTGTACTCCGGCGGCACCGGCCGGCCGTACCTGGTCGAAGGCGTCGGTGAGGACTTCTGGCCGTCGGCCTACGACCCCAGCGTCCCCGACGAGATCATCGCCGTGTCCGACGCCGATTCGTTCGAGATGACCCGGCGCCTGGCGCGCGAAGAAGCCCTGCTGGTCGGCGGCTCGTGCGGCATGGCCGCGGTCGCGGCGATCAAGGTCGCCGAGCGCGAAGGGCCCGACGCCGTCGTCGTCGTGCTGCTGCCCGACGGCGGAAGAGGTTATCTGTCAAAGGTTTTCAACGACGAGTGGATGTCGTCGTACGGCTTCCTGCGCACCCGCCTGGACGGCACGCCGGAGGAACACACCGTCGGCGACGTACTGCGCGGCAAGTCCGGCGCGCTGCCGGACCTGGTGCACACGCACCCGTCGGAGACGGTGCGCGACGCCATCAACATCCTGCGCGAGTACGGCGTCTCGCAGATGCCGGTCGTCGGGGCCGAGCCGCCGGTGATGGCCGGCGAGGTCGCGGGCAGCGTGTCCGAACGTGAGCTGCTCTCAGCGGTTTTCGAGGGCCGGGCGAAACTGGCCGACGCGGTGGCGCAGCACATGAGCCCGCCGCTGCCGCTCATCGGTGCCGGCGAGCTGGCCTCCGCGGCGGCCAAGGAACTGCGCGAGGTCGACGCCGTGATGGTCGTCGACGACGGCAAGCCCGTCGGCGTACTGACGCGGCACGATCTGCTGGGATTCCTGTCACAGGGCGGCTCGCGCAAATAGCCGATTGCACCTAAGTGCCGTCCGTTGCCGGATCGGCCTACTCGAGATTCATTTGTGCTGCCAGGTTTGCCGCTCCGGTCGCGTCTGTGCGGTCGTACCAATCCGCCGCTGCACTGAGACCGGCGGCCAACCCATCGGCTCGCATGGTGATTGCTTGCGCTGAGTTCGCGCGGTCGATGCAGGCTTGCATGACTGCTTCACTTGTCGGCGCGCAAGCAGACCCGTGCGTGGTGAATACGTTGCGGCCTGTGTCAGCTGTGAGGGCGCCAGCTTGCTTCGACATGACGGCGACAACGTGCTGACTGTCTGAAAGCCGCCGCAGGGCATTCGGCTCGACAGTGAGTCGCTGAGCTGGATCGAGCGACGGTGTACCAGTTGTTGCATCAGCTTGGGCGTACGAAGTCGCGGCGGCCTTTACGGACGCGGCGTAGCGGGTCACTGCGGTGGTGAGGCGATGAAAGTCCGCGATGGGCAAGGGCATCGTGTACATCACGGTCTGAACTTGAAAGCCGTACGAGATGACGTCTCCGTGCGGCAGGGCGCCGAGAAGGATTGCGACTGGCACCGCGCCGTTCAGTGTGTGCGAAGCGCTCTCGATGCTCTTCCGCGTGGCGGCTACATGCAGCGCTTCGGCACCGAGCGCGGCAGCTACTGTGTCGTCCGCCTTCGCTAGTGCTTCGGCTTTATGTTTCTGGACTTCATTGGCATCTGAATAGGCGGTCGATGCGGATCCGGTCCAACTATCCGGCGGTGATGCGGCGCCCATTTGCTCAGCTGTGGCTGCGAAGGCTTGTGCGCCGGACTTGAAATCAGCACCTGAATCCGGAACTCCGGCGCCGCATTGCTGGAGCATGTCTTTCAGTACAGCGAGCGCGGCCGCAAGGATGGGTGTGTTTCCGGAACCCGACGCGTTGGGCTTGTCGCCGAGTGCAGCAACTGCTGAAGATGCCACATTGAGTGACGGCGCGAGTATGCCTGCGAGATTGGTGGCTGATCCAAACGGGTCTTTCTTGAAGTTGCGTATGTTGTCGTAGATCCCAATGGGAATTACGTTCGCGGAGCCGACACTGCGCACGATGTCGGCGACGATCTGTTCATAATCCACCATTGGTCCCCAATTCCGCGTCCCCGTTTACCGGCGCTCGACTCCATTATCTGACAGATAAATCGAGTGCTCGACGGAAACTGCACGCTTGCGCTACTACGAAGAAGCGTCAGCTGGGCGCGAGCGAGGGTTGGCCTCGCGGCACCCTCGGTTCGAACCTCGCGAGAAGCCCCGGCCGTGACGTGCGGTGTCTCGTGTTCCGCCTCGTTCAGGGCGACGCTCGTGGAACTACCGCGAAACGCCTGGCAGTTGTGCAGTCCGCGTGTTTTTCGTCTACAGCGTGTCGTTCGTGCCGCGGTATTCGTATATTCGTGTAGTTCGATGTTGATCTCGTGCCGTGGCGACCGAAGTCACGCCAAATCCTCTCGGAGAGGGACTGAACTATGACGGACCAACCGACGGACGGCACTCCGCCGGACGCCAATAAGCCGACGGAGTACATTCCGCAGCCACCGCCGGGTGGATTCCCCCCGCCCCCGGGAGGTGCTCCGACGGAATACATTCCGCAGGCGCCGCAGGGTGGCTATCCGCCGCCTCCGCAGGGTGGTTACCCGCCGCCGCCTCCGCCGCCCGGCGGATTCCCGCCTCCGCCGCAGGGTGGCTACCCGCCGCCGCCGGGGCAAGGTGGATACGCCCCGCCGCCCCCGCCGCCGGGTGGTGCCTACCCGCCGCCACCGCCGCCGCAGGGCGGCTTCGCGCCGCCGCCTCCGGGGGGATACCCGCCGGCCGGGTACCAGTACGGTGCGCCGGGCGGTGCCGCTCCGTTCAGCGTCGGCGACGCGCTGTCGTGGGCGTGGAACAAGTTCACCAAGAACCCGGCGCCGCTGATCGTGTCGGTGCTGGTCTACGCCCTGATCGTGGGTGTGATCGCCGGCATCGTGCAGTTCAGTGCGCTGGGGCTGGCTGAGACCTCGGTCTCGAGCTACTCGGCCGACGATGCCGGCTTCAGCTACTCGTACAACGTCACGTCGCTGGGACCGGCCAGCATCGCCATCCTGGTGCTCGGATACCTCGTGTTGCTGGTGGTGGCGGCGGCCATCTCGTCGGCGCAGTACGTCGGCCTGCTGGGCATCGCCGACGGGCAGCCGACCACCATCGGGTCCTTCTTCAAGCCGCGCTACATCGGCCCGATGATCATCCTGACGCTCATCGTCGGCGTGCTCGTCGGCATCGGTTACGTGTTGTGCGTGATCCCCGGTCTGATCGTCGCGGTGTTCGCGATGTTCGCGCACCCGATCCTGATCGACCGCAACCTGTCGCCGATCGACTCGCTCAAGGCCAGCATCGAGATCGTGAAAGCCAATGTCGGACAGGTGATCCTGGTCTGGCTGGTGGCCGGCCTGATCGCCGCGGCCGGGGCCCTCGCCTGTGGCGTCGGCATTCTGGTCTCCGGTCCGGTCGCCTCACTGATGCTGGTGTACACGTACCGTCGCCTCAGCGGTGGTCAGGTCGCCCCGCTGACGCCGTAACGTCGTGGCCTGTTCGGGGGCCGGGGCCGCTGGGCCGCGGCCCCCGAACAGGCATGACGACAGCACCACATGAGACAGGACGACTTGAACTACACACCATGGTGGGCCCGCGTGGTGGCCAGCCTGATCGACCGGTTCCCGCCGCTGTTCGTCATCGTCGTCGGCGGTCTGGTCGAGCGCTCCCAGCGCGTGACGAAATGCCTTGCCGACCAGGCGGACTACAGCATCGGCCCCTACTGCGCCACCGGGAACTCCGTCGCCGGCGTGCTGATCTGGCTGGCCGGGCTCGTCATCGCGGTGCTGTTCATGGTGTGGAATCACGGTTACCTGCAGGGCACCACGGGCTCCAGCCTGGGTAAGCGGGTGTTGCATTTCCAGGTGATCGACGAAAAGACGGGGCTGCCCATCGGTTTCGGTCGCTCGGTGCTGCGGCAGCTGGCCCACGTCGCCGACGCCATCCCGGTATTCGCCGGGTACCTGTTCCCGCTGTGGGACGCCAAGCGGCAGACCCTGGCCGACAAGATCATGTCGACCGTCTGCGTGCCGACCCGATGATGACGTACGCCCCGTGGTGGCGACGAGCTGCCGCCGCCGTCATCGACCTGCTGCCCCTGGTGGTACTCACCGCAGCCGGTGCGGCGCTGGTGTGGTTCACCCGAGATCGGCTGTGCGACACCGATACCTCCGCGTTCGACGGCGGCGCCCAATGCGGTGACGGCTACTCGACGCTGGGCTACGTCAGCCTGGTCGTCACCTGGGCGCTCATGGTCGGCTATCTCGTCTGGAACTTCGGCTACCGCCAGGGCCGCACCGGCGCCAGCCTCGGAAAGACCGCACTGCACTGCCGGGTGGTCGGCCAGACCACAGGGGCGCCAATAGGTTTCGCGCGATCGCTGCTGCGGCAGGCGGTGCACCTGACCGACCTGTCGATCGTCGGCTACCTGTGGCCGCTGTGGGATGCCAAGCGGCAGACGTTCGCCGACATGGTCATGGAGACCGTCTGCGTGACGCCGCCGCGCACGCGCACCCCCGTCAGCGGAACGCACTGACCCCTGTCAGCGCCTGCCCGATGACCAGCTGGTGCACCTCGGACGTGCCCTCGTAGGTCAGCACCGACTCCAGGTTGTTGGCGTGCCGGATCACGGGGTACTCCAGCGTGATGCCGTTGGCGCCCAACAGGGTTCGGCACTGCCGCGCGATCTTGATGGCCTCGCGGACGTTGTTCAGCTTGCCGACGCTGACCTGCTCGGGCTGGATTTTCCCGGCGTCCTTGAGCCGGCCCAGCTGCAGGGCCAGCAACTGCGCCTTGCCGAGTTCGACGGCCATGTCGGCGATCTTGGCCTGCGTCAGTTGGTATTCCGCGAGCGTCTTGTCGAAAACCGTACGGGTGCCGACGTAGTCCAGCGTCGCCTGCAGGCAGTCGCGGGCCGCGCCCACCGCACCGAACACGATGCCGAACCGCGCCTCCGACAGGCAGCTCAGCGGGCCGGACAGACCACGCGCGCCGGGCAGCCGCGCGGACTCGGGCAGCCGGACGTCGTCGAGGCTGAATTCAGAGGTCACCGAGGCCCGCAGTGACATCTTGCGCGTCATCTCGCGGGCGCTGAAACCCGGTGTGTCCGTGGGCACGGCGAACCCCAGCACGCCTTCTTCGGCGCGGGCCCACACCACCGCGACATCGGCGACCGAGGCGTTGGTGATCCACATCTTGGACCCGTTGAGGATCCAGTCGTCGCCGTCGCGGCGCGCGGTGGTCCGCATGCCACCGGGGTTGGATCCGAAGTCCGGCTCGGTGAGACCGAAACAGCCGATCAGGTCGCCCGCCGCCATGCCGGGCAGCCACTGCTCGCGCTGCTCCTCGCTGCCCCAGTGGTGGATCGCGAACATCGCCAGCGAGCCCTGGACCGACACCAGGGACCGGATGCCGCTGTCGACGGCCTCCAGCTCCTGGCACACCAGCCCGTAGGCCGTCGCCGTCGAACCGCTGCAGCCGTACCCGGTGAGGTGCATGCCGAGCAGGCCCAGCTTGCCCACCTCGGCGGCGATCTCGCGCACCGGAACCGAACCATTCTCGAACCACTCGGCGATGTAGGGACGCAGCCGTTGCTCGCCGAACTGGCGCACCATGGTGCGCAATTCGATGTCCTCGGCGCTCAGCAGGTCGTCGGTGCCGAGCAGATTGTCGATCGAGGCTGTCATGGTGCAGTTCTACACCGGGAGTTCGGCGTAAAGCGAGAGCAGGCCCCGGCTACGCTGGTCGCTCAGGGACAGACGGGGTGGACGATGACTGAGCAGGAACAGAACAAGGGCGCGGACGAGCCGGAGGAGTCGACCCCGGCTTACGGTATGCCGCCGCTCCCGGCCTACGGCGCGGAGCCCTACCCGTCCATGCCTGCGCCCGAGCCGTTCCCGCCGCCGGCCGCGGGTTTCCCGGCCCCCGGTTACCCGCCGCCGGTCGGGCCGTATCCGCCTGCGGCCCAGGGATATCCGGGTATGCCGCCGATGCCCGGCATGATGCCGTTCGGTTATGCGCCGGTGCCGAAGACCAACGGGCTGGCCATCGCGTCGTTGGTCTGCTCGCTGCTGGGGCTGGTGACGTGTGCCGGCACCTCGATCCTCGGCGTGATCTTCGGGCACCTCGCCAAGTCGCAGATCAAGCAGAGCGGTGAGGAAGGCGAGGGCATGGCTCTCGCCGGCTTGATCGTCGGCTACATCGGGTTGGCGGTCTTCGCGCTGATCGCCATCTTCTATTTCGGCCTGATCGCGCTCATCGTGGGCAGCAGCGGTACCAGTACCTACTAGACGGGGACACCACCAATGACGAATCCATACGAGCCGGCGTCGAACGCATACGAACCCGGCGACAGTTCCGCCCAGCAGCAGCCGGGTGAACCGCAGTTCGGGCAGCCGGGCTACTCGCAGCAATCGGGTTATCCGCAGCAGCCCGGTTACCCGCCGCCGGGTTACCCGCAGCAGCCCGGTTACCAACAGCCCGGTTACCCACCGCCGGGGTACCCGCAGCAGCCGGGCTACGGCTATGTGCCGCAGTACGCGGCCGATCCGTCCGCGCCGTGGGGCCGCGACCCCCTGACGGGGCTGCCGTTGTCGGACAAGTCGAAGGTGACGGCCGGCCTGCTGCAGATCCTGTTGGGCACCTTCGGCGTCGGGCGATTTTATCTGGGCTACACGACCATCGGCGTGCTCCAGCTCGTCGTCTCGCTGGTGACCTGCGGCATCGGCGCCATCTGGCCGTTGATCGACGGCATCATGATCCTGATGGGGAACGTTCCCGACCCCCAAGGCCGCAAGCTCCGCGACTAGGCTGGCGCCTGTGAGTGAGCAGCGCAGCCAGGCAGACCACTACCGCGCCTACGGTCCGTCGACCCGGGCCATTCATGCCGGGTTCCGGCCGGACCCACAGACCGGCGCCGTCAACACCCCGATCTACGCCAGTTCGACGTTCGCGCAGGACGGCGTCGGCGGGCTGCGCGGCGGCTACGAGTACGCCCGCACCGGCAACCCGACCCGGGCGGCGCTGGAGGCGCTGCTGGCCGCGGTCGAGGGCGGGCACTACGGCCGTGCGTTCAGCTCCGGCATGGCGGCCACCGACTGCGCGCTGCGTGCCGTGCTGCGCCCGGGCGACCACATCGTCATCCCCGATGACGCCTACGGCGGCACCTTCCGGCTGATCGACAAGGTCTTCACGCAGTGGGGCATCACCCACACGCCGGCGCAGCTGTCGAACCTCGACGAGGTGCGCGCGGCGATCACCTCGAAGACGCGGCTGATCTGGGTGGAGACCCCGACCAATCCGCTGCTGTCCATCGCCGACATCTCGGCCATCGTGCAGATCGCCGCGACGTCGGGCGTGAAGGTGTTGGTGGACAATACCTTTGCCTCACCGGCGCTGCAGCAGCCGCTGTCTCTCGGTGCGGACATCGTGCTCCACTCGACCACCAAGTACATCGGTGGCCACTCGGACGTCGTCGGTGGCGCGCTGGTGACCAATGACGAAGAGCTGGACGCGAAGTTCGGGTTCCTGCAGAACGGTGCGGGTGCGGTGCCGGGCCCGTTCGACGCCTATCTGACCTACCGCGGCCTCAAGACGCTGCCGCTGCGCATGCAGCGGCACTGCGAGAACGCGTTGCGGGTCGCCGAATTCCTCAACGACCACAAGGCCGTCTCGACGGTGCTGTACCCGGGTCTGTCGAGTCATCCGGGCTATGAGGTGGCGGCCAAGCAGATGAGCGGCTTCGGCGGCATGGTGTCGGTGCGGCTGCACGGCGGAGAGCCGGCCGCCCGTGAATTGTGCTCGCGCACTGAGATTTTCATCCTCGCCGAGTCTCTCGGTGGCGTGGAGTCGCTGATCGAGCACCCGGGCGCCATGACGCACGCGTCCACCGCCGGCTCGCAGCTGGAGGTGCCGAACGATCTGGTCCGGCTGTCGGTCGGCATCGAGGACGTGGCCGACCTGATCGGGGATCTGGAGCAGGCCCTGGGCTAGACCAGGGCAGCCCGCACCGCGGCGGCCGTCACGGCGAGGTTCACCTCGGCGACGCCGGTCTCGTATTCGTTGACCCAGTGGCCGCTGGCGATGTCGCCGGCGCGGGCATGCACCCACCGCCAGCCGCGGTCGTTGAGGCTCATCAGGGAGCCCAGGCCGTCGACGGTGTGGAGCAAGGTCACGATGGCCGCCGTCGCCGGAGCAGGCGGCCTGCGGTCGAACAACGCCGACAGCATCTGCGCGCGGGCCTGGCCGACTCGCCCCCGGTCGGTCAGCGGCAAGGCATAGTGCGGCCGGAACCTGTTGCCGCCCAACGGTTGACGTCGTAGTTGCCCGGCGCGCTCCAGCCGGTCGATGAGGCTGTCCTCGGTGCCTTTGCGCAGTTTGGACAACACCGCCGCGGGTCGCCGCGGGCGCTGCCGGAGCAGTTCCAGTGCCGGCGCGGACACCGGGTCGACGGCGCCGTCGCCGGAGAGGGCGACCAAGTGGCCGTCGGGTGCACCGTCACCTGGCGCGGCGGGCCGAATACGGCACGCCAGCGCCAGGTCCAGCAGAACGGCACCGGACAACACCCGGTGCCGACGTGGTTGATCCAGACCCGGCTGTGCGGACGAATTGTCGAGGAGCAGCAGATACAGGTCTTCGGCGATCTGAGCCATGAATGTCAGCTGGTGGCCGGCGGGGTAGCGCCGGCCGTCGCAGGGCTAGGCGTGATAGGGCTCAGCCTTGACCAGCGTGACCTTGACGGTGGCACCGCTGGGGACGGTGTAGCTGCGCTCCTCGCCGACCTTGGCGTCGATCAGTGCGTGGCCGAGCGGCGAGTTGGGGGAGTACACCTCGAGCTTGCCGTCGGTGACGCCTTCCTGGCGCGTGGCGATCAGGAACGTCTCGGTGTCGTTCTTGTCATCGTCGTAGTAGACGGTCACGACAGAGCCGGGCAGCGCCACACCGGACTTCTTCGGTGCCTCGCCGACCTTGGCGTTGTTGAGCAGTTCCTGCAGCTGACGGATGCGGGCTTCCTGCTGGCCCTGCTCTTCGCGGGCCGCGTGGTAGCCACCGTTCTCGCGGAGGTCACCCTCTTCGCGGCGGTCGTTGATTTCGGCAGCGATGACCGGACGGTTGGCGATCAGCTGATCGAGCTCGGCCTTCAGGCGCTCGAATGCTTCTTCGGTGAGCCAGGTGACCTGGGTATCGGTCATGTCTGCTGCTCTCCTGTCGTTTGTAAGCGTGCGTGTATGCCCGGGCGTTTTGTCCGGGGTTGCCCCGTTGCTTGGGGCCGGCGGTGCTGCGATCGCGAGGGCAGGTCCAGGTCCCCCCAGAAGGTGCCAGCAGGTGCCCGCTAATGCAGCAATACACGGCCCCAGTCGGAACCGTGTACTGAGCAAGCGTACCACTTGGCCGTCTCCGAACGGTCATGATTTCGCAGTTCGGAGTTCGCCGGATGGTTGGTCACCGGGCCGGCGATCAGGGCGCGACGAGGTACGACGGCACGTCGGTGCCGCAGCCGTAGACGTCGCCGACGACCGGCGGTTTTGTGGACTTCACGACCGCCGTCACCTGGACGGTTTTGGCCTCTGCCGGCGCGACGAGGATCTCGCGTCGTCCGGTTTCGCTGCCGTCGAGAGCCCTGGCGCGCACGATGCACACCGCGGGTTGGGCCGGGTCCTCGCGGGTGACGGAGATCGTCACCGCAACCGTTTCATTGTCGATGAGTTTGTAGGTGCTCAACTCACCCTTGACCGGGGACGTCCCCAGGCGCTGAAAACCGACGAACGCAAGCGCCACACCAGCGACGACGATGAGCAGCGTGAGGCCGATCGCGATACGGCGACGGGTCAGCCGGGACATGCGCTGCTGCCCGTAGCGGGCGGTGGGACGCTCGATCATGGCTGCTTTGGGTGCCCCATCGGTCGGTTCGGATTGCTTGGACTGGAACTATAGGACGCAGCGACATGGTTGGACTGCACCGAGTTGTCCCACCGAGTAGAGACAGTAGGTAAGGCACACGTGAGCGAACTGCGGTTGATGGCGGTGCACGCGCACCCCGACGACGAGTCGAGCAAGGGTGCGGCCACCATGGCCAAGTACGCGGCCAACGGCGCCCGGGTCATGGTCGTGACCCTGACCGGCGGCGAACGCGGCGACATCCTGAACCCGGCGATGGACCTGCCCGAGGTGCACGGCCGCATCCATGAGGTCCGCCGCGACGAGATGGCCCGGGCCGCCGAGATCCTCGGGGTGGAGCACCACTGGCTGGGGTTCGTCGACTCCGGACTGCCGGAGGGCGATCCGCTGCCGCCGCTGCCCGAGGGCTCGTTCGCCGTGGTGCCGATCGAGGAGCCCGTCCGTCGGCTGGTTCGGGTGATCCGCGAGTTCCGGCCGCACGTGATCACCACGTACGACGAGAACGGCGGGTACCCGCACCCCGACCACATCCGCTGCCACCAGGTGTCGATGGCCGCCTACGAGGCGGCCGCAGACCACGTCCAGTTCCCCGACGAGGGCGAGCCCTGGAGCATCTCGAAGTTGTATTACGGCCACGGCTTCCTGCGCCGGCGCATGCAGCTGCTGCAGGACGAGTTCGCCAAGCACGGGGAGGTCGGGCCGTTCGAGAAGTGGCTGCAGCACTGGGACCCCGAGCACGATCCCTTCGCCAACCGGGTGACGACCCGTATCGAGTGCGCCGAGTTCTTCGAGCAGCGGGACCGGGCATTGCTCGCGCACGCCACGCAGATCGACCCGAACGGCGATTTCTTCCGCGCGCCCATCGAATGGCAGCAGCGGCTCTGGCCGACCGAGGAGTACGAATTGGCCCGATCCAGGGTTCCGGTGACGTTGCCCGAGACCGATCTGTTCACGGGAGTATCGCTGTGATTTCTGTTCCGCTCACCATCCTGCTGGCCGAAGGTCCGCGCCAGACGGGTCCCGACTTCGGCAAGGCCAGCCCGGCCGGGCTGGTGATCACGCTGATCCTGCTGATCGCCGTGGTGGCGCTGGTCTGGTCGATGAACCGGCACCTACGCAGGCTGCCCGAATCCTTCGATCCCGCACATCCCGAGCCAGATCAGGCGGTCGACGACGGCACCGTCGGCGGTGTTCCGCACGATGCGCCGACGGGCGACACTGGGCCTGACAGCACTACAAAGCCAGAAGCTGGGTAAGACTCCAGGTATGGCTAATACCCTCGGCTCGGCCACCAGCCCCTACCTGCGCCAGCACGCCGACAACCCGGTGCACTGGCAGCAGTGGACACCGGAGGCACTGGCCGAAGCCGCGGCCCGCGACGTGCCGATCCTGCTGTCCATCGGCTACGCGGCCTGCCACTGGTGCCATGTGATGGCGCACGAGTCGTTCGAGGACTCGGACGTCGCTGCGGTGGCGAACGAGAACTTCGTCTGCATCAAGGTCGACCGGGAGGAACGTCCCGACCTCGACGCCATCTACATGAGCGCCACCGTCGCGATGACGGGACAGGGCGGCTGGCCCATGACGTGCTTCCTGACACCCGACGGCCGGCCCTTCTTCTGCGGCACCTACTACCCGAAAGACAACTTCCTGCAGCTGCTTTCGGCCGTCACCAATACGTGGCAGAACCGGCGGGACGAAGTTGAGCAGGCCTCAGACCAGATCGCTGCCGAGCTGCGCAAGATGTCGTCCGGGCTGCCCTCGGGTGGGCCGGCACCGTCGCCGGAACTGTGCGACCACGCTGTCGCCGCGGTGCTGCGCGACGAAGACCATGCACGCGGCGGTTTCGGTCGGGCGCCCAAGTTCCCGCCGTCGGCGTTGCTGGAAGCGCTGCTGCGACACCACGAACGCACCGCGTCCGCGCTCGACGCGGTGGAGCGCACCGGCACCGCGATGGCGCGTGGCGGCATCTACGACCAACTGGCGGGTGGCTTCGCCCGATACAGCGTGGACGCCTCGTGGGTGGTGCCGCACTTCGAAAAGATGTTGTACGACAACGCTTTGCTGCTCCGGGTATATGCACACTGGGCGCGACTGACCGGAAATCCGCTGGCGCGCAAGGTGGCGGACGAGACCGCGCGATTCATCATCGACGACCTCGGTGACGGTGGCATGTTCGTCTCGTCGCTCGACGCCGACACGGCGGGACATGAGGGCCTGACGTATGTGTGGACGCCGGCGGAGTTGGTGTCGGTGCTCGGCGGCGACGACGGCCGTTGGGCCGCAGCGCTTTTCGAAGTCACCGAGGCCGGAACGTTCGAACATGGCAGCTCGGTGCTGCAACTGCTGAACGACCCCGACGATGCCGAACGCTTCGAGCAGGTTCGCGCGAAGTTGCTGGCGGCAAGGGCGTTGCGGCCGCAGCCCGGGCGCGACGACAAGGTCGTCACAGCCTGGAACGGCTTCGCCATCACGGCGCTGGCGGAAGCCTCGATCGCGCTCGGCAAACCCGAATTCCTCGACGCCGCAACGGGTTGCGCCCGCCGGCTGCTGGATCTGCATCTGGTCGACGGCCGGCTGCGCCGAGCCAGCCTCGGCGGCGTCGTCGGCGACAGCGCCGGAATCCTGGAGGACTACGCGGCGCTGGCGACGGAGCAATGATCAATACCTGTGGATGAGGCCCGAGGAGGCGGCCTGAAAGTGGGCGCACCTTCCCGAGGATGATCAT
>NZ_JBJIAO010000055.1:0-28299 GCF_045310825.1 Mycobacterium sp. SMC-21
GACTCGGCACCGACCGAATCAACTGGAACGGAGGTCGCCTGAAACAAGCCGATCCACAGGTATTGACAATTCCTCTCTTTCGGCACGCCAGAACGCAAGTTGGGCGTCAAAGGCTCACCGACATCAGAGGTCTATCTCGACAACGTGAGGATCCCTGCCGATCGAATGATCGGCGATATCGGGACCGGCTTCAGAACCGCCATGAGAACGCTTGACCACACCCGGATCACAATCGCAGCTCAAGCGGTCGGGATCGCCCAAGGCGCGCTGGATCACGCACTGGCCTACGCGAAGCAACGTACCCAGTTCGGCAAATCCATCGCAGAGTTCCAGGGAATGCAATTCAAACTCGCCGAGATGGGCATGAAGGTCGAGGCCGCTCGGCAACTGACCTACGCCGCCGCTGGGCGGTCGGAACGCTCCGATGACGACCTCTCCTTCTTCGGAGCGGCCGCAAAATGCTTCGCCTCGGACGTCGCAATGGAGGTGACCGTGGAAGCGGTGCAGGTGCTGGGAGGCTATGGCTACACCAAAGACTTCCCGCTCGAAAGAATGATGCGCGACGCCAAGATCACGCAGATCTATGAGGGTACAAACGAAGTTCAACGCATCGTCATGGCCCGCCAATTGCTCGCACTCGCCTGAGGACCAGCGGGCTGAGTGGGCCCTACCAGACCCACTCAGCAACTGCCGCAACACACTCGGCAGCGACACTCAGGGGCCGTCGATTCTCGCGGCGAAAGAATCAAATTTAGTGCCGCAAAATTGAATTCGGGACCGGCCCAGGCTGCGAACTTCGACTGACGCACTATGGCATCACGCACGCAACAGAGAAGGTTGTCGTGGGGCGAAAAGCACTTCAACGAAGCGATTTTCACCAATGAAGGCGAGCGCCGCCTGCCGGACAAGTGCTGTCTTCTCGACACCCGGCGCTACGATGACGGCGCCCGTGGTCTGATCGACACCGGCATTATCACAAAGTCAGACACCGCGTCGATGGTCACGCTCTCCGGGGTCGTAGCGCTTGACCGCAGCCACGTATGCCTCGGAGGTGGTGCGCCAGCCCGTAGAGGGACAATTCGGAGAATCCGCAGTCGCCGAGGGCCCAACCCATCCGAGCATTGGATGCGCCAGGCGACTGCTCGAAGTGCTCAAGAAGTCGCCTCCACCGAACCGCCGCCTACGTATAGCCTCAGTACTTTCCGCAATTGCCGGTACGCATGTAGCAAGCGAATACTCGCGGCATGGACGTGACCAGCACCGGCACTAAGTGCCGCAGCCCCGGCATCGCGATCGGCACAATGCTCGGTGAGTTGCCCACTGGTTTGCTCAATCTCGCCGTCGCGCCGCGCGATCCAAACCAGCGCATCACCTCGGCCGCGCTGTGGGAATCCCCGAATCCATCACCGGCAGCACCCGACACCATAGTGTTTGCTGTCGGCGTCGAGCCGCATCGGATGACGACCCTGATGACGACGTGCGGTGGAGCGCTAGTCGTGTCGGCGGCGGACCCATGGCTGCGCCGGCAGGCCGAGGCCGCCGGACTCGCACTGTTTGTACTCGGCCCGGGCGTCACCGCCGATCGGGCCGTGGCGGTGCTGCGCGGCGCGCTGGCGGCGGCCGGCGATCAACCGGCGCCCCATCCGTGGGACGGCAGCAGTGACCTGCTCGCGTTGGCCGACAGCGCGGCGCTGACGCTGGGCGTCCAGGCAGATGTGACCGATCACCGCTTGCGGCTGCTGGCATTCTCTTCGCTGGACGACGAGACCGAGGTACGCGATCCGCTGCGGGTCGACACCATCCTGGGCCGCCGGATTCCCGATAGGGTAAGCAGCTGGTTGCGAGATAGCGGTCAGTTCACTGGGTTGGCCCAGGCCGCGCACCCGGTTCGGATCGCGCCACCCGGGCACCTGCCGAGGTGGGTGCTGCCGCTGCGCACCGGCCCAGAAATCATCGGGTACCTCTGGCTCTTGCCACCATCGGGAGCGCTGGACCCGGCGGTCGCGCACGACGCGGTCGATATCGCCCAGGTGCTGACAGCACGCCTGACTCGCGCGGCCCTTACTGACAACCAGCGGCAGGCTTCTGATCTGCTGCGCGGGGTGCTGGACGGCAGGGTTACACCCGAGACACTGACGTCCGCTTGGGCACCCAGAACTTCGCTGCGGCTGATCGGATTTCGGTCGCGCGATAATGCTCCGATGCGGCACGTCGACAGCTGTCATCTGGAATCACTCGTCGCGATGCGATTCCAAGCGAACGACTGCGCTCCGATCGTCGCCACCGTCGGCGCCACCGTGTACGCACTGCTCGACACTGCGCCGATCGATACCGCACATCTGCGGTCACTGACCGACGACATCGTCGCTCGTGCAGCCCGCCAGCTCGGCTCCAAACTGGTCGCGGTCATTGGTGGGGTACGACCCAGCCTTACGGAATTATCCAGCGCGGGTGCCGAAGTCGACCGGGCGCTACGAGTCCAAAGCTGCGGCACCGGTGCCGATGTCGTCGCGCTCGAAGACATCAGCACCCAGTGCGTATTGCACGAGCTGGCCGAACTGACCGAGCAGCGCCCCCATCTGCTGGCTGGGTGCCTCGATGTGCTTTCCGAATCGGACCGCACCAAGAACACGGCATATTTGGAGACGCTGCAGGCCTACTTCGACGCCAATTGCGACCTGGCCGACGCAGCGAGCGCGATGTACCTACACCGCAACACCATTCGCTATCGCCTGCAACGTATCCATGACATCTGCAACCTGGATCTGGAGGACCCAGTGGACCGCCTGGTGACCGAGATACAATTGCGGCTCTTGAGGATTCGCAGGGTTGTTGCTTAGCCGGGCCAAAGAGCACAACTCGCTAGCTCACACTCGTACCGTTGAAACCCGCCGGCGTGCTCCCGCTTCCAACTGCGCCTCGACTGGAGCGATTCTTGTCAATCACCAGCGGTCAAGTCGTGGGTCTCGACAGCTGGGTGGGCGCAATTACACCGTATCCACAGACCTTTAGCCTGAGCCTCGTCCAAAACTCCGTCACGGACGACGCCGACCAGGACGGTCAATGCATCCACGTCGGCGCTCGTGAATTCCGCAGCGCCGTCTAAACATTCGCCAAACTTTGAGCGCGCCAGTATTGACGCGCTCGATACATCGGAATACCGACAGCATCGATGACCTGTCGACTGGTAGCTATGGCGACTACCCAGTACCACGTCTAGATCATTCAAGGGTTCAGGCACGGAGGTGCCCTGACCATCGACCACAACTGCTCAGCACCGTATCCGCGCTCTTCGTTGTGGCCCAGACATAGAAACGGCGAATACGCATCACACAACACCTAGCGCCTATTTGATAGCGATCTCGGTGAATAACATGACCGGATAAGCGTCGATCTTTCACCGTGCCGTGATTCCCGGTGTGCCACTAATACTCCCATGGTCGCTATTTGCTGGCGCGGATGGCTTCGAAGACGCTGGGGTCGACGAGGGTGGAGGTGTCCCCGAGATCGCGGCCCTCGGCGACATCGCGCAGCAGCCGGCGCATGATCTTGCCGCTACGCGTCTTGGGCAGCTCGGGCACGACGTGGATTTCCCGCGGCTTGGCGATGGGGGAGATCTCGGTCGCGACCTGGGCCCGCAGTTCTTCGACGATGTTCTCCGAGCCGCCGTGCGCGGAGGCCTTGAGGATGACGAAAGCGCAGATGGCCTGCCCGGTGGTGGCGTCGGTGGCGCCGACGACGGCGGCCTCGGCCACCCCGGAGTGCCCGACGAGCGCGGACTCGACCTCGGCGGTGGAGATGCGATGCCCGGAGATGTTCATGACGTCGTCGATACGGCCCAGGACCCAGATGTTGCCGTCGGCGTCGTAGCGGGCGCCGTCACCGGCGAAGTACCAGCCCTGCTCGGCGAAGCGGGACCAGTAGGTGTCCTTGAAGCGTTCGTCGTCGCCCCAGATGCCGCGCAGCATCGACGGCCACGGCTTGTCGAGCACGAGGTAGCCGGTGACGTGTTCTTCCTCGTCTGCGCCGGGGACCAGTTCGTTGCCGTCGTCGTCGACGATCTTGGCGCTGATGCCGGGCAGTGGGGTCATGGCCGAGCCGGGCTTGGCGGCGGTGACGCCGGGCAGCGGGGAGATCATGATGGCGCCGGTCTCGGTCTGCCACCAGGTGTCCACGATGGGCGTGGTGCCCGCGCCGATGTGTTCGCGGTACCAGCGCCAGGCCTCGGGGTTGATGGGCTCGCCGACCGAGCCGAGCACCCGCAGGCTCGACAGGTCGTGTGCCGCGGGGATCTGGTGGCCCAGCTTCATGAACGTGCGGATCAGCGTCGGCGCCGTGTAATAGATGGTGACACCGTACTTTTCGATGATGTCGAAGTGCCGGTGCTCATTCGGTGAGGTCGGGGTGCCTTCGTAGACGACCTGCGTGACGCCGTTGGACAGCGGCCCGTAGACGATGTAGGTGTGCCCGGTGACCCAGCCGATGTCGGCGGTGCACCAGTAGACGTCGTCGGCCTTGATGTCGAAGACGTTGTGGTGGCTGTAGGACGCCTGCGTCAGGTAACCGCCACTCGTGTGCACGATGCCCTTGGGCTTGCCGGTGGTGCCGGAGGTGTACAGCAGGAAGAGCGGCTGCTCGGCGTCGAACGCCTCGGGGGTGTGCTCGGTGGACTGTGAGTCGACGATCTCGTGCCACCAGACGTCGCGGCCCTGCGTCCAGTCGACGTCGATGCCGGTGCGCTTGACCACCAGCACGTGCTGCACCGACGGCTGGCCTGCGACGGCCTCGTCGACCGCAGACTTGAGCGAGGCCGCCGCACCGCGGCGGTACTGCCCGTCGGTGGTGATGACGAGCTTGGCCTGGGCGTCCTCGACGCGGGCGGCCAGCGCGGTGGCCGAGAAGCCGGCGAACACGACCGAGTGCATGACACCCAGACGCGCGCAGGCCAGCATCGCCACGATGGCCTCGGGCACCATCGGCATGTAGATGGCGACGCGGTCGCCCGCGGTCAGGCCCATCGCGGTCAGCGCATTGGCCGCGCGGGAGACGTCGTCCTTGAGCTGGGCGTAGGTGATGTCGCGGGCGTCACCGACCGGCTCGCCTTCCCAGTGGATCGCGACGCGGTCCCCGCCCCCGGCCTCCACATGGCGGTCGACGCAGTTGTAGGCGACGTTGAGCTTGCCGTCGCCGAACCACTTGGCGAACGGCGCGTTCGACCAGTCCAGGACCTCGGTGAACGGGGTCGCCCACGACAACCGCTCGCCCTGGCGGCGCCAGAAATCCAGGCGGTCGGCGTCGGCCTCTTGATACAGCGCGGCAGTGGCGTTGGCCTGCGCGGCGAACACCGGATCCGGCTGAAAACTTTCGCTCTTTGCCGTAACCGCTTCAGCCACTTACGCTCCTTCTCTGCATCGAAATGTGGCACTCCCGTTGCATGGAACCGTGCCAGTCAATCTGGACATTGTTCTGGGGCTTCGAATCTGCTGCGAGTGCTGCACCCCGCGACGAAGAGATCTCGAGTACGGTCCGATATCGGAGTCCACCATCAAAGCGGCGATTCGCGCATGAGAGATCAACAGTTCGTACAAGTTCCGACACCGACGCTGGACAGCGTCCTCCCAGCACTCCGATTCAGCCTCATCGACGGTAAGTGCCCCGATGTGGTGCTCAACAACAGCACGGAAAAGCTTGTCTCGGCTGCCAACCTGCCTACGTAAGGTACGGGTCGACATCTTGAGGTCACTCGCCAATTTGCGGTCGGTCAGCGCTGAAACACCGCGTGCATCGCTGATCACGAGCGCACAGGCGCATATGGATTCAGTGCTCTTCCTGGCGCGCTCAGCCGGGTTTTCCTGGCATCCGTCGCACACTCGGTTCGGAAGGATGTCGCCGCGGGTCCTGGTCCGTTGTGAGCGTCCCTCACACTTGGACATGTTCGCGCTATACCGGTGGATAGGCCGGCGGCGGGTAGGCACCGCGTAGAGCCCAAGGCAACCAGCTGATGAAGTACTCGATCTCATCGCTGGCGTCGTAATCCGGAGCCACATCCATGACGCGCCACCTCACTTTGATTGCCATAACCTGGACGATTTCTTTGCGATCCACCTGCCTCGGCGGCACTGCCATGCCCAGCTCTCATAAAGGCAGGTGCCCGGCAGCAAGAGACCGGTCGGCAAGGGTGAATCCGTCAGAACCACTGTCGTTTGTCCAGTTTCCGACCGCCATGAGGTCGCCACTATGGTGTGGGCAAGACATGCGCGTTGGGACGGAAATCATTGCCTTATCTAATGATTCGACACAATGTCGATGTGCGCACGAACCCGACCTGTGTCGTCTATCCAGCCCCGGCTACTGGCGAAGTCCACCATTGCGGCGAGCTGATGCTTCCACTCATCGTCCTGCTCGCGCCCTGCTAGTGCGGCCAGTGTGCCAGGTGCTACCCACGCATGTTCGGGAACGTCGACCGTGACCTTGAATCCACTGAAATCATCCGGCTCAAGTAACTGAACTGCCGGCGGTACCTGTGCCAGGTCGATACGTAAGTACATAGCGCGCTCCTCAGCTGAAGGTGGTAGTCGAATAGTTGTCACGCATCACGCAGACCCGCGAACTTACTGCGGAAGAACAACAACGGCGGGCGGGCGGTGTCGACCGAGATACTCTGCAGGGTCAGCAAAATCAGCTGGTGATCGCCTGCGCTGATCGGCTCGCCCGCTGTGGAGTGAAACCATCCGGCGGCGTTGTCGATGACGATCGCGCCGGAATCGGTAACCGTGTAGTCGACGGTCGCGAACCGACTGCTGGCGTCATCCGCGGCCAACCGCCTGCCGCAGTCGCCCTGATGTTCGGCGAGGATGCTGGCACCGATCACGGCGGCCCTGCTCAGTACAGGCCAGGTGACGGATTCGTTTCGAATGGACACGACAACCAGCGGCGGGTCCAACGAAACATTCGTGAATGAGCTGACTGCCATGCCCACAGGTGCTCCATCCACCATCGCTGCGAGGGCGAGCACGCCGCTGGGCATCCCGCCATAGAACGCCCGTAGCGCTCGGGCGTCTGGAGTCGCCGTGCTGATGAGGTCGGCATTGTTGGTCATCAATCCGTGCTTTCATCGGTCCGCGTGGCACTTTGCCAGACTCCGATTCTGCGACCAGCCGATGCGGATGTAATCAGTAGAAGTACGGACCGGTCTACGGATTGTCACTCGATTGGCAGGAGCTGGATATCTCAAATACGGATGCAATCCGCAATTGGTCGGATTCGCCCCGACCTCGTTCGTGACTTCTCCGCGAGAAAGTCGCGCACACGCCGACAGCTGGGGATGCCACCACCCTCTGGGTCGACCGCGCGACCCTCACACCGCTGGGCGTCCCGGCCCACTGCTCTGTTCGGCACCGCATGGGCAGCGTGTCGGGGCACAAACCTGACCCAAGATCTGGCGATCTCTGAAACGCTGGACCGTTCCGGGGACTTTACCGTGTGGGCGTCACATCGCATGGCGGAAACGTCGTCCACTATGTTTGGCACCGAGGAATGGAACTGAGTGCGGCTTGCCCGGTGTGGCCCACCAGTGAATTTCGAGCGGCATCGGTGACCGAGCTGGGAGTTGGGCTCAGATCTCAAGACAGTCGCGACCAGCGCACTGCGAGACTGCGATCTCTAGTCCTGGCTGCCCCGGATTCGCGGCCGGCGCCGTCTAGGCCGGCCTCACACAGTCAAGATGCCGGCAGCGCTGGCCACCGCGCAGATGAGCTCGACTCCGAAGCGATCGCTATGGGGAATAGTGTTCGCGATCATTACGTCGCGAGGCAGTCGAGCTCATCTGCGAAAATGCGTAGTCGGACGTGAAAATCTCACCGGCCCTAAGCAATTCGACATTCTAACGCTTGCGCTGCCGGATTTCGACATACGCAGAGGAAGTCGTTCCGGCATGATCGCCCATGTCAACCTAGGCGTTGCAACGCCAATATTCCCGGGCCACAGGCTTGTTCGTCTCAAACTCTGATGCGGGCAGCGCCATCATAGATGTCTGACAACGGCACAGCACGCTGGGGAGTAGCCGACGAATACCCACGGGGTATGCCTCTGATGCGCCCATCGCGAGAAACACCCAACGTAGTTCACTAAACACAATAGCGGATGACAGCATATGCCATTGTGTGCCAACGCAATTCAGTTAGTGACGCTGAGTTCCGGGATTACCTCGGTCGCGAACCGCCGAAGCCATCGCCGGCGGTCGGCGACCGGTACGCCCGGGGTTGCGGTGTGCAACAGAAAGTGGTTGAAACCCGCATCGATGAATTTCTGCGCCTTCTGCCGCACGGTCTCTGGGCTGCCGATTAGCTGCCACTCTGTCCACGCCGGGATATTGGCCGGGTCCGTCATCCGTTTCATGCCTGCGAACATCCCGCGCCATCCCGCGTAACTAGGAATGTCTTCCCAGTTGGTCTCGTGCGGCGTGTAGTGGTCGATCTGGGCCCGCATGAACGCCGGGATCTGCTGCTGTGCCTCAGCGATCGCCTGCTCGTCGGTGTCGGCGATGATGCAGTTGATCATGATCGGGAAGGCGTTGTCAGGATCCACACCTCGGGTGGAAGCGACTTCTTTCCACGACCGCAGAGTGGCGACCTGCGCATCGAGGTTCCCCACCGACGTACAGATCGGTGGTAGGCCAAGATTTGCCATCATTCCCGCGCTCTCAGGGCTTCCGATGGCCCCGTAGAACTGGACGTTCTCGGCCCTGGCCTCTGGCCGCAGCCGTACGCGCTTGGGCATCGTGACATGGTTGCCCTGGTACTGGAACGGCTGGCCTCGAAGCGCGCTGTCGATCACCTCGTAGTGTTCCCGGAACAGACTGCGGCTGGCATCCATGTCCAAGCCGAACGCGTCGTATTCGTACTTTGCGGTGCCGCGGCCGATCCCCAGATGCAGTTTTTGCTTGGTAAGCAGACTCAGCATCGCCACCTCCTCCGCTGTCCGCAGCGGGTCCTGCCAAGGCAGCACGAGAACGCAGGTGCCTAGCTCGGCCAACGGGAATCTCGCCGCGAGGTGGCTCAACATGAGCAACGGGCTCGGAGTGGGAAAGTAGTCGCTGAAGTGATGCTCGATCAGCCAGACCGATTCGTAGCCCAGCCCGAGGTTGTGTTCGCAATCGTCAACCAGATCGCGGTACAGCCGCGCATCGGTGGTCCCGGGCACGCCGGCGGCGCAGGCTACGAATCCGAATTTCAGGTCGTTTTTCATTGCAAGTTGTCCAATTCTGAGATGCGGGCCTGCTCCCAGGCCGCAGCAATCTGCATGTCGTCGGCGAGGAGGGCACGCAGCGTGCTTCCGATTCGATCTATGGCATTCCGGCCGGCGCTAAGCCGACCGGCCAGGACGGGGAACGCGTGCATCATCGCGGGTTCGCGATGCAGCAGGACCTGGGTTCCGGCCGCGCTTGCCTGATCGGCGAACGTCTCGGCCTCGTCCCTGAGAATATCGAGTTCTGCGGTAATGACTAAGGTGTCGGGTAGTCCGCCGAGGTTATCCGCGATACCGGGGGCCGCGTACGCCAACCGTCTGTCCGCCGGCTCCTGAACGTAATGCTCCCAGTACCAACGCATTTCCGCTGCGGAAAGGAATGGGTCGGCTGCGAACTCGGCTGCACTGGCCGATGCCAAGTCCGGATCCAGGACCGGGCAGATCAGCACCTGTGCCCGGATCACGGGTCCGCCTTCGTCCCGCGCCTGAAGGGCCGCCGACGCAGCCAAGTTGCCGCCGGCGCTGTCCCCGGCAACGACTAATCGACTGGGGTCGAGCCCGAGCCCGGCACCGTGCTCATGAATCCATCGCACGCTGGCAAACGCGTCATCAGCCGCAGCCGGAAAAGGATGCTCCGGTGGTTGCCGGTAGCCCACACTGAACACCGCCGCTCCCGACGCATCGGCCAGCGCCCGGCACAACCCATCGTGGCTTTCGATATCACCGAAAACCCAACCGCCACCATGGAAGTAGAGAATCACCGGCAGCATCGGAGCCGAGGTTGACCGATATAGCCGGCCAGGCAGAGAGCCGGAAGTGGTTGCCATCTCCACGTCACAAGACTCAACTCCTGTCGCTGTCGCCGACAAAGGACCAAAGAGCGTCCGGAAGTTGCGCCGGCCTTCGTCCAGCGGCAGATCGCGACTCGACGGAAGCGGATTCTCAGCCAGCTCGGACAGCAACGCCATGGCCTCGGGATGCAGCCGTTGCAGGTGAGGCACGGTCATGCCGTCACCGGCCGATCGAGGTCCGCATATCGGGCTGTAAACGCCTCGGCTGCCGCCGCGAAGCACTCCACCGGAGCGACCAGAAGCCCGGCGCCGATCTGACCACCATCCCGGCCCGCCAGCCCGCCATCGATGATGGGTAGTACACCTGTGTCGAGCACGGAGAACAGATCGATACCGGTCGGCGTGCCACGGTATCCGAGGTACGGGATCCGGTAGTCGGGACTCTCCGCAGCCGTAATGCGGTACATCGCAAGGTTTTCTCTGACCATCGCGTCAGCCGATCCACCCTGGTAATCCTGCAGCGCGAACGCAGCCGCCTGCGCGAAACCACCCAGTCCGACGGTCTCGGTGATCATGCTCTCGCCGCCGATCCACTCGATGTCGTCTTCGGTGTAGCCGTCGAAGAGTTGTGCCTTCACCGTCGGCATCGGACCTGTAAACCACTGTTCACCAAGGCCGCTCACTCTAATGGCGAAATTGCGGGAACCGAGCGTCATCGCGGTGATGATGCTGGAGCCCTCGATCCCCGCAGCGGCATCGGCGGTAGCCTTCGCCGCCGCCATGGACAAGCGCAAGAAAAAATAGTCGTTTTCCGACAAGAACTCCCATGCCTTGATGATCTGTTCACGACTGACATCGGCGTCCGCGCCGAGGTCGAACAGCCGTGCAACCAACTCTCGGGAGAACAACAGCGACGCCGCGGTGTTTCGACTGTGCAGCTCGTCGCCCATGTTTAAGGCGCGACGGATGATCGGCTTGAGGGCGATACCGTCTGAGGCCCGCACGGCTGCTCCGATAACCGGCCCCACGACATCCTGGAGAAACCGTAGACCGTCGCGCACCCCCTCGTCGTACGAGCCGTAATTCAAGCGGAATCGTGACTTTCCTTCGTATAGATTGCAGTATGCGGTGTTGCTCCCGGCCGCGTTGCGCACAACGAACACCGGCATCGACGCCGTATAGATGCCTGCCACCGAGCCGACACAGTCGTGGTCGTGACAAGCACCAACGGTGATGTCGCCCCGGTCAAGCAGCTGTGCCGCCCGCTCTGGGTCTGCCGCCAAGCCTTCGTAGACGGCACCATAAAGGATCGCTCGCCGCTGGCCGGGACCGTATTCTCGCCAAGGCAGCGGCGGCCCCGAGGTCAGGATAGTTTGCGAGTCCATGCCGGGCACTACGTCCCCGGCCGGACGTACGCCCACCAGAACCGGGTCAGCTGCGAACATCGCCTGAACCGCAAGCGAATTCGCATTCTGCCTGCTGCTGTTCATCATCATTCGTCGATCACCCTCAGCACCAGTTGAAGTACTGCTGGAATTCCCAGGCGGTGATCTCAGAACCAGCGGGATCGGTTCCGGATTCCTTGCACCAGTCGACATACGCGTTCCATTCGTCGTTCTTCAGCTGTGCGTACAGCTCGACAAACTGATCGCCGAAACATTCGCGGGCCAACGGTGATTCCGTAAAGGCTGCGATGCTGGCCGGCAGGGTAGATGGCAGCGCCGCGTACCCGCCCTGCTCGACCGGATCACCGACACACAGTGGCGGTGGCTCAATCTTGTTACGAATGCCGTACAGGCCGCCCCACAAGATCGCCGCCAATGATAAGTACGGATTAACATCCGGCGACGGTGCGCGATGCTCGAACCGGGTGTGCTTGGCCGGTACCGAACCGTGTACCAGACGCAACGCCACCGCGTGATTGTCCAGGCCCCAGGATGCGTCGACCGGGTTCCAAGCCTGGTGGTCGAACCGCCGGTAGGAATTAACCCACGGACGCATGACCAGATGAAAGTCAGACATAGTCGCCAAAACCCCTCCGGCAAACCATCTTCCGATCTCAGTGAGCTGTTCGGTTTGAGGGTCCCAGAAAGCATTCCGGCCGTCGCGCCACAAGCTGACGTTGTGGTGGCAGCCATTGGCGGAATCGTTGGTGCCCCGATGTAGAGCCGGCATGAAGGTCGGCACCACCGACAGTTCATCGCATAGCTGCCGCAGATATGCCTTGGACCGCACCGCGTCGTCTGCGGCTTTCAGTGCAGTTTCATGACCGCAGGTGTACTCGTACATCCCGTGGCCGTACTCGGTGTGGAACACCTCGACGTCGATGTCGACACTCTTTGTACGCGAGAGGAATTCGATGGCCAGCGGAGCGAACGACGGCGTTCTGGTCACGCTGTAGAAGTCAAGGCCCCGGCCGAACGTCTTCAGTTCACGGTAGCGCTTCTCCCGCATCAACGCGTCGTCGACCTCGTACAGGTAGAATTCCCATTCCAGCGCGGCCCGCGCCTCAATGCCCAGATCCGCGTATTCCGAGGCGATTCGGCGCAGCATCTGCCGGCCGTCCAACGGACAGGGGCTGCCATCCTCCATGAAGAGGTCGCAGAGCACCCCCGCGATCTCCGGATTCCACGGCCACTCGGTCGCCGTGCCAGGGTCTGCCACCGCGACCATCTTGGGAAACCCATTGGAGAAGTCGCTCCACTCGGTCAACACAATCTCGTCACCGCTGCGTGCCGACATCATCAGGGTCGACACCCCGGTGCCCGATGTCGACAAGCCCTTCTCCAGGGTGGTCAGCTTGCCGCGGAACACCCCGTTGATATCGGAAAACTCCATCTGCGCAAACCTGGCACCGGATTCCGATAGCCGGGCGAGAGACGCCTCGCACTCCATTTTACGTTGCGATGCAACCTGATCGAACATGTCCGCTTCCTTTCGGGAGGTGGTGTTAACTACGAGGCAGCGGTGACGCCGCCGTCGACAGGAATGACAGCGCCGTGGATATACGACGCACGGGGCGAGAGCAGAAACTCGACGAGCTCAGCAACTTCAGCGGGCTCCCCCATCCGTTTCATCGGCACCTGCGCCGCAGCGCTCTCTTCGCCTCCGGACGCGGCACGCATGTGCTCGCTCATCGGTACCGCGATGAATCCCGGCAGCACCGAATTGACCCGAATCCCACTGTCGCCTAGCTCGCACGCCAAATATCTGGTGAATTGATTCAGAGCCGCCTTGGTGGCGCCATAGAGCGAAGCACCGGGAAACCGGCCGATACAACTGGCGATACTGCTGATATTCACGATCGAGGCCTGTGGCCGTAGATGCGGCAGCGCGGCACGGCAGACCCGCGTCGCACCTGCGACGTTGACTTGCCACAGCAAGTCCAGATCAGAGTCTGCGAACGCAGCAACCGGATTCGCCCGGAGAATACCAGCGCAGTTGACAACAGCGCCCAAGTTGCCCAGATCGGTGGCTGCGGCCACACACGCCTTTACGCTGGCGCTATCCCCTACGTCGAGCGGAAACGGATGAATGCTGCCCCTGGCGGTTGCGCCGGCAACCGCCGCCGGAAGATCCGCCGCCACAACGGTGTAGCCCGCCTCTGCGAGCCGTTCAGCGATGGCCCACCCGATACCACCCAACCCGCCGCTCACCAACGCCACATCGGACTCAGGGATCGTCATGGCAGCATCTCCTTTTCTGCCAGACCGGCATACCGGTCTGGCAAGTTCCTGTTGAGCACCCTGCCGCTCGGGCTATTCGGCATTGCGTCGGTGAACACCATGTATTTCGGCCGCTTGAAGCAGGTAAGGCGTTGTGGTGCAAATATATTCACTGATTCATCGGTAACGGCAACTCCGACTTTGAGATCCGGAAGGGCCGTGGTCATCGTGAGCCGACGAGCTCTGCCGATCGACGACGTTGCTGGACTAAGCATGCGGAACGGATATCTCCTCTTGATTTGGATGCCCGGTACGGGCTATGAAAGGCCGCACCAGTCCATGGCGGTCAGCGCGATACTGCGGGCGGCTGTCACAATTTCCGCGACCTCGACCGATTCGTCGGCTTTGTGTGCATTTACGAGATGCCCTGGCCCGTAATTGACCACCGGGATGCCCAGTTCGGACATACAACTCGCGTCACATGCAGCCGGGAACGCCTCGACGGGCGACCGTCCGCCGCTCGCCACCAGATGCGCCGAACCCAGTGCCGCAACAATGGGATGGTCCACCGCGGTGTGATAGCCGGTGTAACTCAGTGGCCAGGTGAACACCGGCCGATGGGCCGACAGCCAAGGGTCGATCGACACTGCGCGGGCGATGAATTCAGTGATCTCGGCCTGGATCGCGGCGGGCTCTTCGTCCTGCGGGTACCACACCAGAAAGTCGATCTCGCAGTATTCAGCGAACATCAGCGGCGCATCGATTCCGTTGGGACCGCCGTTGATGATCCCCGGCATGATTGTGAAGTGTCCGGGCAGATAGTGCGGGCGTTGCTTACTGATCCCCCAGTGCTCCTCGAGCCGGTAGAGCGCCTGCAGCACGAGATAGCCCTTATCGATGGCATTGACGCCGGCCCGGTGACCAATTCCGCCGGCGCGCACCAACTCCCGCCGCATTCCTGGGTGGCCGGCCTTGCCCTCCACCCGCACTTTGCCCCACAGGAGGGAGGCCGCGGTGGGATTGATCGACAGCGGTCCACCGAAACTCGCGGACGGTTCCATGACGATCGCTGCATCAGCGGTGTAGCCGCGGTCGAGCAGCAAGCCCGTGCCGATCTCCCGTTCTCCGACCTCCTCACCGGCCACCGAGTGCACTATCAAGTCGCCTGCAAGGCGGATGCCGCACTCCTGCAGTGCTTTCGCAGCCCAAAAGCCAGCAACTACACCGGCTTTCATATCGCAGGCACCTCGACCGTAGATCCGGCCGTCGTCGAGCTGGGCACCGAACGGGGCGAACGTCCAATTGTCCTCGCCGCCAGTGGGTACGACGTCGATATGCCCATTGAGCAGCAACGAACGCCCGCCACCCGAACCCCGCACCACCCCAACGAAATTCTCGCGTTTTGGTGCGCTCCAGAGGGTCTCAGTGGTGTCGAAGATTCCTGCAAACGAGTCGCGCAGGACGAGGTTGGCTTCTGACTCGTAACCGATGTGGTCATCGAACCGGGTACCCGGGTAGTTCGGGTTCACACTGGGCACTCGAATGAGCTCGCGCACGCTTTCGACGAGATCGGCGCTTGTTTCGTCGATCCAGCGTAATACCCGATCAGCGGCTTCAGTTCCCATTGCCGACCCACCCTGCTGGCCGTAGGTCGGCCCACCCGGCCACCTGCTCAAGCTGAGCAGCGACGCGGATCAACGTCGCCTCGCCAGCCATCGGAGCGGCTAGCTGAATGCCGATCGGCAAGCCGTCTACCAGACCTGCTGGCAGGCTAATTGCCGGTGTACCAGTCACGTTGAGCACCGCCAAGTAAGGGAAGAGCTCCACACAGCGCCGGACCCACTCGGCGGGAGTCACGTCCACGTCGGCGTTGAAGTGCCCAATCGGCGGCGCCGGCACGCTGGTGGTTGCTGTTAGCCACAAGTCCCACTGGTCGAAGAATGTGCCCATAGCCCGCGACACCGCGTTGAACGCCGCGACCATTCCGGCCAGCTCGATTGCGGTCACGCCGCGGCCCATTTCGGCCAGCCGGAGCGTAGACAATTCCAGGAGGTTCTCATCCACCTCCACGCCGAGCGCGTCCGCAGCAGGATATACCGCGGTTGCCGCGCCTGCCGCCCAGGTCGTCGTCAACGCCTCGCTGAACTGATCCCATTCGACTGTGGGGCAGGCGAATTCGACGTGATGACCGAGATCTGACAGTGTCTCGGCGGTGCGCCGGACAGCCGCGACAACGCCGGGGTCGGTGGCGTGGCCGGTCCAGGAGTCGGGCTGCACCGCAATCCGCAACCGCCCCGGCTCCGCGCCAACCTGCGACGCAAACGACTGGCCAGGCGCCAACATGGTGAACTTCTCCCCTGATGCGAATCCACTGACTGCGTCGAGCATCGCCGCGGTGTCACGCACCGTGCGAGTGATCGCCAGCTCAGTGGCCAAGCCGTACATCGCTTCCTGAAGATCAGGGCCGATCGGGATTCGGCCACGACTAGGCTTGAGCCCCACTAGCCCAGTGAATGATGCCGGGATGCGGATCGATCCCCCGCCATCGTTGGCGTGCCCCAACGGAACCGCACCCGCTGCGACCAATGCCGCGGTGCCGCCGCTGGACCCGCCCGGGGTGCGTGAAATGTCCCACGGATTGCGGGTAGCCCCGCCCAGCACAGGCTCGGTACCCGCGCTGAGCCCGAATTCTGGGGTGCGAGTGGTGGCCATCGCGGCTAGGCCAGCCTCGCGGAACCTACGCATCAGCTCGGTGTCGTGGTCGTGGACCATGCCGGTGCCGAACAATCTGCTGCCGCAGTGGGTGGGCACACCCGCCGCGTGCAACAGAATGTCCTTGAGCACGAACGGAACTCCCGCGAACGGTCCATTCGCGTTGTACTTCAGCGGCTGCTGCCAGGGTCCGTCCACCACCGCGTTCAGCTGCGGCTGTAGCGATTCGATCGCGGTCCGGGACACCGCCTGGACCTCGGCCGCGCTGATCTGATTGCTGCGGATCAGACCTGCCAGACCTACCCCGTCAAATTCGGCGTACTCGTCAATCCGCATGTGCACCATCCGGAACGGAGGTCCAGATGTCATGCGACATGGACCAGGAACCGTCCGCCTGTCGACGGTGGACGATTAGGTAGTTGCCCGCCAATGTTGTCATCGAACCCGTTGCCGGGTCGCGGACGTCAGCGACGGATCGGCCTATCTCCACCGCGAGGTCTCCGGAGGTGAAGAACTCGTCGACTTCGACACGTTGACCGCATAGCCCCTGCGTGAACATTGCCCGCAACGTGTCCTCGATGGCCGAACGGCCGCGGATCACCATGCCGCTCGGTGGCATCAGTGTCCCGTCGGATTCATAGAGCGCGGCCAGTGCGGCAGCGTCGTGCTCATCGATCGCGTTCGACACGGCGCGATGCACGGCGGCGAGGCCAGTGCGGTCGAGGGTTGGCGACGACATGGTCAGCGCGCCTCGGCGAGTTTCCAGCTGGTCTTCTGGTTCGGATCACCCGGCAGCACCCCGATCGTGCCGGCGTTGACCACCGCTGACGAGTTCTTGAAGACCGGAATGACATACCGGCCGAAGTACTCGATGGTGCTCATGATGTTCGCGTGGGTGTCGCCGTCGATCTTCAACACGATCTCGTCGGCGCCCAGCGCCTGGTACCGAGCGATCTGCTCGATGCAATGGTCGGGGTCGCCGACCATGATCGTCGGAGACAGGTCGCGAAGGTAGCGCGCGTCGTCGACATGATCCCGAAGTTCCTTGACCCGCTCGAAGCCGTGGTATCCGCTGTCGGAGCGTTCGGCCAGCTGCGCGTAGATGTCGTTGATGATTGCGCGCGCCGCCCGCAGAAGTCCGGGTTCTGCTCGCCGCATGGCCTCGTCGTTGGTCTCGGCGCAGACTGCCGTCATCGCGAAGGCGCCGGCCGACCGCACTGCATAGGCACCCACCGGCTTGATCTCGGATTCGGGAACACCCCAGTACGCCTTCATCTGCGGTTCGAGGTTCTCCCAGCCGAGGTACAAGTCACACGTCACCATGCCGAGACCTTTCCGGGCAGCGTCCTCGGCCGACTCCACGCTCTGAACGATCTTGTAGAGCGGCGGGTGTGGTTCCTGAACTCCTTTGGGAGTCAGACAGCGTTCGGGAATGTTGCCCCAGTACTTGCCGTCATGACTGAAGGTTTCGTTGGTCAGTGCCCTCACGATCAGGTCCAAGGCTTCTTCGGAACGGCCCTTTGTTTCGTCAAGCGACACCCCAAACGCGTCCAGCTGAAGCAGGGTATTGCCGCGTGCCGTGGCCATCTCGACGCGACCATTGGAGAAGATGTCCGTCGTCGCCAGCTGCTCGGCAACCAGAACCGGATGCACGGTCGAGATCAGCCGGCTCATGTGTCGCAGCCGAATCCGGTTGGTGCGCATGGCCACTGCCGTAAACAGACATTCCGGCGACGGGGTCACTGCCAGGTCGGCAAAAAAGTGGTGCTCTGAGGTCCCCCAGGCATCAAAGCCCATCTCCTCGGCGAAGACCGCCTCCTGCACCATGTCCCAATACCGACGGTGGTGGGTGGTGCCCGTCTGGGTCTCGCACTCCGTCAACATCACGAATCGCATGATTAACTCCAATGGCCGCAGTAGGTTTTCGATGGCGGTGGCTGTCCAGCCCCACTAGATCGAGTTTTCATTCCGGGGGCGGTGCATACATCCGGGCAACTACCTACGCAGTACGGATCTCACGGAGCGTAGGCGCAACAGACAAGGTCCAGCCCGGAATCTCAAGGGCTACGCCGAATCCCGCTGCTTCCAAGTACGCGGCGATCTCATCGCGCAGCTCAGCTCGCGCCGACTCATCACCACGGGTGCTCACCACAGCACCAGACGCAACGCCGGCCAGTACCGCATCGCCGATCAAGCCCGCCAGGAGCCGCGCCTTCCGCACAAACGGGATTGACCGAGCACTGGAATCAACGGTGAACTCCTCCGTGGGCGCGTGCACGCGCAGTAGTGACAGCGGTGCGCATCCCATGGAATCTGGCTCCAAACGACTGGCCACGAGCGCGGCCGTATGGAGGTCTGTTGCGTCAATCGGACATGGATACAGCCCTGAAAGACATTCGGTCCGGGTGAAACCGACAACTGCTCCCTCCCCGATGACCAGGAGCGTCGCGTTGTGTGTCTGTGTCATTCACCGATCGTCCGCCCGCTGGGCGGACCCAGCATCGGTGCTTATACCGATTCGCTACGGACGCCTTGGTCGGCAAGCCACTTTGCTACCTGTCCGCGACGGTCCAGTCCCGCCTTGGTCAGGATGTTGGTCACGTGTGTCTCCACCGTCCGCTGGCCAATCACCAACCGCCTCGCGAGTTCGCGATTGCTGAGTCCTTCAGCGATCAGCCGGGCGACCTCGATTTCGCGTTTGGTGAGCGGCGAGACCGGGGTGTTCGGCGAGGGCACATCCTCGGTGCCGGCCGCGGGACTGCCCGCGCCCCTGATGGCGGTTTTGATCATGTCGTCTTCAGCCATGCCTGTTCCGCGCTGCCAGGCCGTGTCGAGCACCGGCGCATCCAAAGCACCACGCAACGTCGCCATCGCCTGATCCCTGAGTGTGATCAGCGAGCCGAGTCCCATCAACTGGCTGCTCACGGATACCCAGATTTCCGATGTCGCCCCTAAAAGCACGGCACCGCGGTCAAATTCGCCGTTATCCACAGCGATCCAAGCGAGCAGCTCGGCGAGCAGCATCATGCCCAGACGATCGTGAAGCCGGTACTTCGTCAGCATCGCCGTGCTGGCCATTGCCTCCGCGGCCGAGTTGTCCCCGCTGATGTGCATAGCGAGTGCCTGTACCCACATGGCATAGGAGGAGCAGGCCTGCTCACCCAAAGGTTCGCTAAGCTCGCGGCTCTTCTGTGCGCAGACTAGTGCGTCGTCGGGTCTTCCGGCGGCGCAGTAAATCTCGCCCAGCTGCAGATATATGAAGGCCCTTCCGGCAGGGTCGTCGGTTGTGGCGTTGATCTCGAGTGACCGCTCGTACAGCGATGCGCCGGTTTCCAGGTCGCCCTTAACGAGCGCCACGGCGCCCTGCAGCGCTGTCGCATTCGCCAGCGAGCGAATGTCCCCGAGTTTCTGCGATAGGGCGACGCTGATCTTCAGCCGTCGGGTCGATGTCTCGACATCGCCCTCAAGCAGGTCAATCCAGGCCGACACCCACATCGTCTTGGGACTTGGATAGTCGTCGACGCGGGATCGCTGGAACCACATCCGACCCTCGTGCAAATGTCCATGAGCCAGCCAGAACGGCCACAGATCGGCCACCATCTCAGCGGCGGCCTCCCACTCACCATCGCTCAGAAATGAGTCCAGTGCAGCCCGCAGATTGGGCAGCTCTAAACGGAGCTCCTCGCTCCAATCAGCTTGCCGCGGTCCAAACCAATGACGTTCGGCGCGCCGCGCGACTTCAGAGAAGTAACCACGATGCCGGTGGCGCAACTGCACCGTATCGAGTTCGTCATGCAGACGGTCGATTCCGTATTCGCGGATACTTTCCAGCATCCGGTAACGGGCGCCGTTGACGGACTCCGACCGAATCAGGATCGACCGCTGGACTAATCCGTCAACCAGATCTAGTGCCGTCACCGGACCGTCTGGAACACAGACCGCCTCCAGAGCCTCCAGGCTGATGCTACCGACGAATACCGATGCCTGTGCCCACAGCCGACTTTCGTCAGGCGAACACTGTTCATAGCTGTAGTCGAATACCGCCCGCAGGCTGCGATGTCGTTCGGGCACGTCGTTGGGAGCCTCCGTCAGAATCCGGAAGCGGTCCTCCAGACGGTCGATAAGTTGGTCGAGCGACAGTACACGCATCCGACGCGCGGCGAGTTCGATGGCTAGCGGAAGGCCATCCAACCGCGCGCATAGCGCCTCGATCCGTCCGATATTGGCGGCGTCGACGACGAAGGCTGATTGCACCGACTGGACCCGGTCAACGAACAGCGCGACACCGTCGGCGTCTTGGCCGCTAACGGCCAACGGCTGCACTGGGATTAACCATTCGCCGGTTGTGCCGAGTGGCATTCGACTCGTAGACAGAACCGCCACCCCTGCCGTTCGACGCAACAGCAGGGCTACGAGTTCCGCGCACGCGGCAAGCAGGTGCTCGCAGTTGTCGAGCACGATAAGTACAGCTTTCCCAGCCAGGCTACGGATCAAGTATTCCGCTGCCTCTTCGCTGGCAGCCGGCGGTATGCCCGCGGCATCCAAGACCGCTTGGGCCAAGAGCTCACGGTGTCTTAATTGGGTCAGATCCACGTAGATGACCCCGTCGGGAAACACCGGCGTCAACTGTCGTGCCGCCTGGACAACGACCCGGCTCTTGCCAATGCCACCGATACCGACGAGCGTAACGAGCCGCGCTCCGCTCCCGATCCGGGACCGGATCGCTGTTAGCACGTCACGGCGCCCGATGAAGCTAGTTGCTTCCCCGGGCAACGTGGTTATCCCGCTACGCCGCACCGCTCGTCGGCCGCCTGCTGGCCACGTGGGTCCGGGAACATCTGTGCGCACCGAGGGACACGCCTCCTCCACTGCTACTGGCCTTGCGCCCATAAATACTCTAGCCCGATCAGACGGTCACGGACGGGTACCGCGTCATCGTTCCGACGTCGCAGCTCGTCACGATCCAGGGCATACCGATGCGCAACGTAGCAGGCGTCGCCGGTGGCCAACTTCGTTCGACACAAGGGGCCTCAATCAGTCAGGCAGGTTGTCCGTAGACCGCAACCACTACTGTCCGGTCCAGGGCATTCTCTGACCAGACCCCGATGGCAGTGTTGGCACAGTTCGACATGATCGCGAGATCCGCTGGGTCGTTGAACCATTGGCGCATGATCTCGACTCCGGTAATCGCCATCGCCGGATTGATCGCCACAGTCTGAGCGACCCGGCCGTGGAATCCGGCGGCACGTGCCCGATCTTGGGTGGTTGATCCGTCAGATCCCAGATCAGCGTCAAGCGCGCGATTGTTCAGCATGTCGACGGCCTGCCACTGGGCGGCCAGTTGTAGCGCCGGATCGACCCGTAGCTCGCTGGTGCACCCGGCGTGGTGTTGCACGGTATAGACATTTACCGCGACGCTGTCGTTGAGTCGGTGGTTGTCGGCAGCGGCAGTAGCGGCCCCAGTCAGTGCGGTGACAGCGAGCACCATTGTTGCCACCGCTTTTTTCACCATCATGACGTTCCTCCAGCTCGGTGGTGAGCTGCTGAATTGCGTAGCTGCCAGATTGCTGCCGGGCAAAGTTCGTTCACAGCCTGGTTGAGCAAGAAGGCGGTCTGATATTCGCCGGGGTCGCCGACGTCGTCCTTCACTGCCGCTAGGATGAGGGCGTACGGTTCGCCGCGGCGCACCTTGTCGCACAATCGGTAGCCGTACTGCAGGGCCGCATCGGCGCTCGCGAAGTAATAGCCCGGACCAAGGGTGACGTTGGTTAGGTATGCCACCGCATCGGCGTGTCCAGGCGATGCCGGGGACAGCACGAACGCCCCTGCTGCTGCAACAGCACTCGACATCAACTTCCGACCGCATACCGACCCGCTCATACGGGTGTGAAGTCCGAGACCAGCCAACTCGATCCCACCTTGTCCAGTGTCACCCGCACGCTCGAGGCGGTATTGGTCGGTGCCCCGTTGCCCACGATGGTCGTCTGGTTAACGAAGACCACCACTACCGCGTGACGCGGGGTGGTCGAGACCACGGCCGCTGCCGGCACGGTCGCGACCGCGGAAATCGACTGCTGTTTGGCCCCGGGGATGACGACGTCGTGCACCAATTTGGCGTAGGAGTCGCGGAAAGTCCCGGTCAACCGGCCTTCGGCCGCGCCGAGGTCCTTTTCGACGGTGTCCGGTCGGTACGACAACATCGCGACGGTGCTATCGGTGGCCGCTTGCACGGATTCCGCACGGGCATGGGCGGATTCGCTTGCCGATCCGCTCAGCCATTTAAGGTACCCGGCGGCGACACCGAGCGCCAGGACGACGACTGGCAGCACCACGAGACCCAGGACGCGATACCAGTTCCGTTTCTTCGCCGCGACTTCTGGCCGATCTGTGGGGATGGCGTCCACCGGCTCGTCGTCGGTCGTGAGGTCATGTTCGGCTATCGCGGTCTCGGTCATCGTTGCCCCTTTCGTGAGATGTACTGCTGCGTCATGGCACGAACGAGACGTTGGATACCTTGACCACATCGTTCACCCGTTGCATGTCTATCCGCATCCGCCACAGTCGCGGCTTCTGCTCTGCCGCACCGGCATTGGTGGTGTTCACCGAGACGGTGACCAGCGCCTGTGCCTCATCGCCCTGCACGGAGGCCAGGCCCGCAGCCGTCACCGTTCCGATCGATTTTGATTTGGCCTGTTTCACGACGCCGACGAACGGTTGCGCTCGTTTCTGGAAATCGTCGTAGAACGGACCGGTCGCCCCGTCGACGATGCGTTGCACATCGGCGTCGGCCTCGGCGAAGTCGATGGTGGTCAGGTTGATCGCACCCTGCCGCGCGGCCTGCAGGAATTGCTCCTGCCGCTGCTGATCCTGTGCCTGGTGGCGATACTGGACGCCGAGCCAGCCGACGACACCGGCCGCAGCGGCGGCGGTCACTATGCCCCCGATGATCAGGGCGCGCATACCCGGGCGCCGCTGGGACGCCCCGACGTCTCCCTCATTCGTCAATTGCTCTGCCTCGTCGGCTACTTCGGTGTCGGCTACTTCGCCGACGGCGTCAACATCGACTGCCATGTCTGCTCCTTAGGTGCGGTTTGGGCGAGATCGGCCTGGGTGTACACGTTGCCGTCGGGACCGACGTAGTTCCCGGTGGCCGGGTCGTAGGTAGCTGCCGCGATCGGTGGCGGTGGTTTGGCCGCGGGCGCGGAATCCGGCGGCAGTTGCGGGATGTCCTGCCCTGACAGCGTGGCGTTCGGGTCGCCTTTCCAGTTGAAGCCGTCGTTGAGCGGCACATAGTTCTGGTCGCTCTCGCACATTTTGACGGTCGGCGCCCGCTTGCCGGGGCGGGTGATGCATGGCAGGTTGCGTGCTCCCCGGGCGTTGAACATCGAGTCTTGCGGCACGCGGCAGTACACGTCGCCCGCCGGCCGGTTCGGGGCGTCCTGCAACACCGCCTGTCGCTGCTGCTGAATGGGCAGAAACCCGGTCGTGCATGGCGGCGGCAGATTGACGTTGAGGTTGAAGCTCAGATAGGCGCCCCGGTACTTCTGCGGCATATCCCTGTTGGCGAGCGTCACGCCCTGCACAGCCTCGGTACCAACCGGCAGCAGCACGAGAATCTGTTCCAGGCTGGCGTTGTAGGTGGCCAGGACCGGCGCGATATTGGCAAGGTTGGCCAGCATGATCGGCAACGTGGGCTGCAATCGGTCGAACAGTTGGCGTACCTGGTCCGCGGCCTCGGGGCCGTGCTGCAATATCCCGCGCACCGCGGGATCGCTGTCCTTGATCTGTTTGGTCACGTGGGCCAGGTGAGCGGCCCACGCCTGCACCGCATCTGCGGTGTCGGTCTGGGTATCGAGCAGCGGTCCACCGTTGTCGATGACATTGGTCAGGTCATCGAGGTGCGCACGGGCGCCCGCGCCGAGAGTGGTTGATCCCTTGACGATGCGGGACAGCTCCGGCCCCAACCCGCCAACCGCAGTGGCGGATTCGTCGATCACGGTCTTCAGGTTGTCCCCGGGTATCGCCCGCAGCCCTCTGTTCGTGGCGTCCAACAGCTCGTTGACATCCGGCGGAACCGTGGTCCGGTCGGCTGGGATGACGTCGCCGTTGCGCAGGGGTGCCGACTGTCCGGCCCGCGGCAGCAGCGCCACGTATTGCTCCCCGACCGCCGACGTGCTGTGCACCTGCGCGTCCAGATCGGAGGGGATCTTGACGTCCGAGCGCAGCGACAGCACAGCATCGACCCCGCGCGCGGTCAGCGCCAACGACTTGACCTGCCCCACCTCCGTTCCCAGGTAGCTGACGTTCGCCCGTTCGTAAAGACCGGCGGTCTCCGGCAATTGCACAGTGACCTGGTAGTGCCCGATACCGAACAACAGGTTGGGCAGTCGCACATACCCGATCGCCATGACGACGAACGCTGTTGTGGTGACGACGAACAACACCGCCAGTTGCATCCAGATCTTCCGGTTCATTCGCATGTCAGTGCCCCTGATCCCAGTGATACGGCGCGACAAGTGGATTGCCCGCGGTGTACGGGCTCGGCATCTGCCCGATGGTTCGGCCCCACTGCATCTCGAGCTCGGTGAGTTTGCCCTCCCACCGCGTCCCGGTGAACAGGCCCGCGTCGATCCGACTCAAGGTGAGATCGATGACTGCGGTGAGGTTGGCGTAGTCGCCGCGGAACCAATTCTCAAGCGTTTCGTTGGGCCACGGGAAGGTGCCGAAGAAGCTCAGTGATCTGGTGAGATCCGGTCCGGCGTTGGCCAGCGAGGCCAGTACCGGGCCAACGGCCTGCAGTTCACGGACCAGGTCTTCCTTGGTCTTGTTCACCGAATCGGCCGCCACCGCACTGAATTTGCCGATCGCATCCAGCGCGTCGGCCAGCTTGCCGCGTTCGTCCTTGAGCACCCAAAGTGCGTCCGGCACGGTCCGAATCGCCTTGTCCAGCACCGGCTGTTGGCTCGCCACCTGGCCGGCCAGATTGTTCAGCGCCGCGGTCGCGTCGATGATGTCACTGGTTTGGTCATCGAGGTGTGCGATGAACTCGTCGAGCTGAGTCAGCAGGCTGCGTAGCTGCTGCTCTCGGCCGGCGAATGCTGTGCTCAGCGCTCGGGTGATGTCCTGGAGTTGGCCGATGCCTCCACCGTTGAGCACCAATGACATTGCCGCCAGGGTCTTTTCCGTCGTTGGATAGGAGCTCCCCGAGGTGAGCGCGATCCGCGAACCGTCGTGGAGACGGCCCTCCGGAGCTGTGGCCGTCGGCCGAGCCAATTCAATATGCTTGGAGCCCAGCAAGCTCGTCTGCCCGATCTTGGCCGTCGCATTGGCGGGCAGGTTCACACTGCCGTCGAGCGTGAGCGTGAGCAACGCGTGCCAACCCTGACGATCGATTCTGGTAACGGTGCCCACGGTGACATCGCCGACCCGGACCCGCGAGTTGCGTTGGATGTTGTCGACGTCGGGCAGTTCGACCTGGATTGTGAACGAGCCGGCGCCATGTCCGGCGGTACCGGGCAGCGGCAGCGAGTTCACGCCCCGCCATTGACATCCTGACAGCACGACCACCAGGAGCGAGATCACCGCAGCAGCGCGACATCTCATGAGCCACCTCCGGGTGGTGCCATCAACCCCTGTAGACCGGTGGCAGGATCGGCCGACTCCGCTGGCAGCGGCGGACCTGCCGGTGCCTGACTAGGCGCGGCCGGCGGCAGAGCCGCGGGGGTACCTGGACGTGCCGGCGGCACGTAATCGGGGCGCATCCAGTCCTCGCTGTATGTGATTTCGTTGGGCCGGGCGGATTGTCCGACAAACAGGTTCTCGCCGATCGGCAGGAAGTTGTACTGCCGGTTCTTCACGATCGGCGCCAGATACTGCACACATAGCTTGGCCGACTGATCGGCACCGAGGCGCGAGGCGGCCTGAATTGCGCCGCACAGGAACGAGATCGGGTCTGCGAAGTTGTTCAATGCCAGCACACCGGTGAGGGCGCCTTGCGACGGTTGATAGATGTTGACGAAGTTTTGCAGCACGGTCGGCAGCGTGTGCAACGTCTGTTTGACGTCATCGAGGCTGCCATTGAGCGTCGACGTGACTGCGGCGAGTTTGTCCGACGTGGTGCCCAGCGTCTCGCGGTTCGCCGCGACAAACGTCTGTAGGTCACCCACCACGGAGTTCACGCCGGACAGCGCGTGAGCGACCTGATCGGGATCGCGTGCCAGCAGGCCCGTGATGTCCGCCAGATTGATGTTGAGGCGCCGCAACACATCGTGGCTGTCTTTCAATGCGGTCACCAGCGTGGAGATGTTTTTTACGGTGGAGAAGATGTCGTCGCTGTGATCGCCTAGCGCCGAAAACACCTGGGAAGTCTTGATCAGAGTGTCCCGAATGCTCGGACCCTCACCGCGTAGGTTCTCGGCCGCGGTGTTCACGTACGCGCCGAGCGGGCTGACCCCACCCGGTTGCGTCGGTTGCAGCGACTCGGTCAGCTTCTGCAATTGGACCCGCAGATCATCCCACTCGACCGGAACCGCAGTGCGGTTCAGGGGAATTGTGGCACCGTCGGTCATCACGCGTCCCGCGGTGTACGCCGGGGTGAGCTGAATCGCCCGGACCGACACCAGGGAGGGCGACAGCACAACGGCTTTCGCATCGGCTGGCACCTGATACTTGGCGTCATAAGAGAAAGAGATTTTCACCCGCTGTTGTTGGGGTTCGATGCGGTCGATCGTTCCGACGGGGATGCCCAAGATGCGGACTTCATCGCCGGTGTAAACACCGTTGCTGTTGGCGAAGTAGCCAACGACATGGATGCGGTGTGCGTTCGCTGTAGTTCTCACAACCATGAACAGCCCGACCACGAGGGCGACCGCGAGCCCTGCGGCAATGGTGATGCGCTTGGTGCTGCGGGTCATCATTGCCCACCGCCATTGACATGTGGCGCCTCGACCGGATCCTGAGCCAGCAGCGGAGCGCTGGTGGGCGCCGGAACCGGTTCAAGTCCGGGCGGCGCCGTTGCCGGCGGTCCCGGCGGCGGTCCACCCGGTGGCGGTGGCGTCAGCGGCTCCCGGTACGGATACCGTGGATCTCCGGGCTTACCGGTGATGGCGTCAGGCAGATTGAGGTGCGGTTCACCGCCCTGACCGGTACGCGGGTAGGGCACGGGTAGCGCCGGGGTGGCGCGCTGTCCCACTTGAGGGTCTGTGCGCTCCGACGGTGCCAAAACGTGCGGGTCCAACCCCAAATCGGAGAACGCGGCATCGACGAACGGTTGGACGAATTGCCCCGGTAGCAGGTTCGACAGGTAGGCCTTGAAGAACGGTCCGGACGCGACTGACTCCCCGAGGGACATCGCATAGGAGTTGAGCTTCTTTATCGCCGACTGGATTTGGTCCTTGTGCTGATCCAGGATGGCCAACGTGCCGTTGAGTTTCTCCAGCGCCGGCTTGAGCGTGTTCCGGTGTTCGCCGATCAGCCCGCGCACCTGTTCGGTTACCGCCGCAATGTTTTTCGAGATCTGTTCCACTGCAGCACTTTCAGTACGCAACTGAACCAGCAGAGCGTTACTGGACTGCACCAGAGCGACGATCTTGTCGCTGTCCTCCGCCAATACTCCGGTCACCTTTCTGGCATTGGCCAGCAGGTTGCGAAGTTGCGCGTCGCGCTGGTTGAGGGTGTCCGAGAACCGGCCCACCCCGGCCACGGCCACCTTCAGCGGAGCAGGCGTGTCCTTGAAGGTATCGGTCAGCACTGTCAATGCCTGAGACAGCTGGTCGGTGTTTAGCCCACTGATCGTCGACGTCAGATCCCGGTCGTGTCCGGGACGCGGTGTAAATACGGAGCACGGGCGTAGGTTCCGCTTCACGACCTGCAAGTCTGCGAAGAAG
>NZ_JBJIAO010000056.1:0-27090 GCF_045310825.1 Mycobacterium sp. SMC-21
CGGAGTCGGCATGAAACCCCGCAACTGCGGTGTCGAGGCGCTTACGGCGCTGCTGGGCCGGCGTAGGACCGGCAGCGCCGGCCACACGCCACTTGTAGAACCCCGACCGCGATACCACCAGCAGTCGGCACATCCGCACAATGCTGAAGTTCGCCTTCTCCGCCTCGATGATCCGGTAAGCATCTACCGGTTCTGTTCGGAGGCGAAGAAGGCTGCCGCTTTTTTTAAAAACTCACGGTCCAAACGCAATTCAGCGTTCTCCTTGCGCAGCCGCTCCAACTCGGCGCGCTCATCAACATCAAGCACCCCGCCAGTATCCCCGGCCGACTCGCGGGCCTGGCGCACCCACCGACCCAACAACTGCTCACCCAGATTCATCTCCGCGGCCACATGCGCGATCGGACGTCCCGTCTCGATCACCAGGCGGGCAGCCTGCTCCCGAAACTCCGGGGTGTACTTCTTACGCTTGCCCGCCATACGGACATCCTTCCCGCAGGACCAGCAGTCCCACCAGTTAGGTGTCCACCATCAGGGGTCAAGCCCAGTCGTTCAACAACGACCACGCCCCGGTCAGTACGGATACTCCACCTGCCCCCAAAATGAGTTGCCACAGCTCCCATCGTCCCGCGTACTGAGTGGTTTCCGCTAACGAACGGCTTCGACCCGCGACCCGAGAGGGAGTGGCGGGCCGAAAGGCCAATTGTGTGGACTCGCCCTTAGTTAGATGCTGCTGCCGTTCAATCGGCTCCACCGTTTCTCGCCAGCCCATCATCTCGGCCTCGAACGTGTCTCGAGTGGCAGGGCTCGCTGACGCGACGGTGTCACAACTCGGGCGCGGCATCGGCGAACGCGGAGAAGCATCAGCCCACGAATAATATTGCGAGACAACAGCAAGAGCAATTCAGGAAACACCCGTGAACATGTGTTGGCGGAGTTGAAATTCGCCCAGAGTCGGTTCGAGTCCGACTGGGGGCACTCGACTGTGGCCCGTGTCAGCGGTACCCGCCCGCCGGCTCTAGCAAATCCCCACCACCGCGCGTTTACTGATTCCACGGGCATTTCGGTGGCATCAGCAAGAACCGGAGGGTTGCCATGGGCCTTCTCGACGGCAGGGTTGCGTTCGTGACCGGAACTGCGCGCGGCATGGGACGTAATCACGCGATACGGCTCGCTCGTGAAGGGGCGTCGGTGAGCTGGTCGAGGCCGCGGGTGGCAAGTGCCTGATGGCGGTCGCCGACGTCCGCAACTCCGCGGCCATGGACGAGATACTCAAAGACGGCGTCGACAGGTTCGGTGGACGTCTCGACATCGTCGTCGCCAACGCCGGTATCAGCACCTGGGCGCGGTTCTGGGAGATGCCGGACGACGAGTGGCAGGCAATGATCGACGTCAACCTCACCGGGGTCTGGCGCTCGATGAAAGCGGCCGTCCCACACATGATTTCCGCGGGCAACGGTGGCTCGATCATCAACATCAGTTCGGTCGCCGGCATCAAGTCGCTGCCGGGCCAAGCGCACTACAGCGCCGCCAAGCACGGCGTGGTCGGACTGACGAAGTCGGCAGCCATCGAACTCGCCGAGTACAAGATCCGGGTCAACTCAATCCACCCGTGGGGCGTCGACACTGTGCTCGCCGCAGACCCCACCGTTGGCACGTTGCTGACCGACCACCCGAGCTACCTGATGTCATCCGGCTGCATGCTCAGCGACCCGTTTCCCGCGAGCGTCGACGACATCTCCGACGCCGTGATCTACCTGGCGTCGGATCTATCGCGCGCGGTCACGGCAACACAGTTGACGGTCGATATGGGTGCCACGAAGGTCTGATCACCCTTCGCTGGAGCGTGCCCTCTGATACTCGACTGAATATCGCTATTCGGGCCATCACACTGCCTGGTCAGGCGGACGATCGTAGAAGGCATCAACCCACCCCATTCTCAGTCGGCCAAGGCCGAGGCAGTGCCGCCCTGACGGCGCGGAGAGAAGGCACCATCATGATGTACGCAGAGTACGAAATGGCGGCGGTGTTGGTGCTACTCGTTGGTGCCGGGTGTGAGGTGATGGCGACTCGTCTGCGCCGCGCCCACCCCACTCGGCTGCCGGATCGAAAAGCGGCGCCGCCGTTATCGAAAACTCCTGGAACCCGTTCGGCACCAATGGATTATCGGACCGGCAGCGCGGCCCCGCCCAAGGGACTGCGCCTGGCCCGCGAACGCTCGCATGCCCGACGGATGGACCGTCGCCGCGTAAAGAAGGAATTCCAGGCCTGGCTGGAGATCACCTCGCAACCGCTGTAGTGACGGACCAAACCCGTTGCGAACCTGTGCCACCGACCTACGATCGGTCGGTATGACCCGCAACCTCGCGTTGATCTTCGCCTTCGCTGCCGTGGCCCCCGTCGTCTCGGCCGTCGCACCCGTCGCAACCGCCGCACCGTGCCCGGATGTCCAGGTCGTGTTCGCCCGCGGCACGACGGAGCCGCCGGGCCTGGGCAGTGTCGGCCGTCCCTTCGTCGAGGATCTGCGTGCGCGGGTGGCGCCGCGGACTGTCGAGGCGACGCCGGTCGACTACCCGGCGAGCAACGACTTCGCCGTCAGCACCCCGGCGGGCATCGACGCCGCACGGGCGGTCATCGAGTCCACCGCGGCCAGCTGCCCGAAGACCAAGATGGTGCTCGGCGGCTACTCGCAAGGGGCGGCGGTCATCGAAGGCGCCACCAACTCGGCCTCGCCACAGACTGCCAGTCGCGTCGCCGCCACCGCGTTGTTCGGGGCGCCGCGGACGGGGTTCGCGGGCATGCTTGCCGGCGGACCGCTGCCAGAGCTGGCGCCGCAGTACGTTGCCAATTCCATCGATCAATGCGCCGAGGGCGACCCGATCTGCTGGGTGGGTGGTGGCTTCGACGTCGGTGCCCACGGTTCCTATGTGCAGTCCGGAAAGGTCACACAGGCTGCCGATTTCGCGGCCAGCAAGATTTAGGGGCGCACCAAATGAGTGAATTACCCGAACAAGCCCTCGAACTGCGCTCCCTGGTCACCCCGGACGGCATGCTCGAACTCTCGCTGCAGGACGTCGACATCCCCGCCCCGGTGGCGGACGAAGTCGTCGTCCGCGTCGAGGCGTCGCCGGTCAACCCGTCGGATCTGGGTCTGCTGATCCCCGGCGCCGACATGTCGGCTGCGACGGTTACGGGCACCCCGGAGCGACCGGTTGTCACCGCGCCGCTGCCGCCCGGGGCGTTGGCTCATCTGTCCGTCCGCGTCGGTCAATCGCTTCCGGTCGGGAACGAAGGTGCCGGGACCGTCGTGGCGGCAGGGGAGTCGGACGCAGCGCAGGCGCTCCTCGGCAAGGTGGTGGGCATCGCGGGTGGCGCCATGTATTCGCAGTACCGCGTCGTCAAGTCCGTGGCCTGCCTGGTGTTGCCCGACGGGGCGACGGCGAAGGACGGGGCCTCGTCGTTCGTCAACCCGCTGACAGCGCTGGGCATGGTGGAAACCATGCGCCGCGAAGGACATTCGGCCCTGGTGCACACAGCGGCGGCGTCGAATCTGGGGCAGATGCTGGTCAAGATCTGCCTCGCGGACGGCGTGCCGCTGGTCAACATCGTCCGTAAGGCCGAGCAGGAAGAAATCCTGCGGGACTTGGGTGCCGAGTACGTATGCAACTCAGCCGCAACGACTTTCGAGCAGGATCTGTTCGAAGCGCTCAAAGCCACCTCTGCGACCCTGGCCTTCGACGCCACCGGTGGGGGCACGCTGGCCAGTCAGATCCTCAACGCCATGGAGCAGGCGGCCAATGCGACCGCGACGCAGTACTCCCGCTACGGCTCGGCCGTGCACAAGCAGGTGTACATCTACGGCAGCCTCGACACCGGCCCGACGATCCTCAACCGAAGCTTCGGTATGTCGTGGGGCATCGGCGGCTGGCTGCTCACACCGTTCCTGGCCAGTGCGGGGGCCGAGGTCATCGGTCGGCTGCGGGCGCGCGTCGCCGCAGAACTCACCACGACCTTTGCGAGCACCTACACCCAGGAAGTCTCGCTGGCCGGCCTGCTCAAGCCCGAGGCGTTCAACAGCTACCTCAAGAAGGCCACCGGCGAGAAATTCCTGGTGACTCCGCAGGCGGTGCCGTAGGTCAAAGTACGTGGTCGCCGATCAATTTTCCGATCGTCCGGATATCGACCTGACCCTTGAAATCGAGGTGCACCTTACCGAGGCCGGAGAACCACAACTCGAGCTCGGCATCGAGGTCGAATTTCCCTGCGGTTTCGATGCTCCAGGCCTGAATCTTGTTGTAGGGCAGCGATGAATAGTCGCGCTTCTTTCCCGTCAAGCCCTGTACGTTGATCGCGATCATGCGTTTGTTGGTGAAGACGACGGAATCGCGCATACCTTTGAAGGCGAGGTAGACCTGCTCGCCGTCGACAAGCATGGGGGCCAGTTCGGCTGAGGCCTGCGCGGGATCGCTGGGGCCCAACTTGATGAAGCTGCCATTTTGGAAGTCGATCATGCTCATCCCGCCCGTCGTGTTCGCCAGTGCTGTGATGCCAGGTGCGCTACTCGATGCGTGGCCCCGGCGTTTGAGGATCGTACGGGACGCTGTTCAGCAAGTTCACAGCATTTGTTCCCGTCGCTCGGGCCTGCCAGACCCGCAATTTGCTGACAGTCGTCATCACATTGGTGGCACCTACTTTGTGATGGCGAGACGATGGTCATCGGCTGGCCCTCGCGTCAATTTACGCTTTGCTAGAGGTTTGTCATTTGCGTGCCGCCAGGGTGGCGACGGTCGTACCCTGCATTTCAGTCTCGATCAAGGCCGGACAACGGCGCCCGGCCACACCTCGATTCGACGCTGGAGTGCCATGACGAAACCGCGGCCGCCACTGCAGCCGTTACCGCCCGTCGCCGCGGGCCAGGTCCATGCGCCGCTCAACAGGGATCGCACCCCGCCGTACAAGATCGCCGGCCTGATCGTGGCTCTCGTTGCCGCCGCGGGGATGACGCTCACCTGGCTCCAGTTCCGTGGCGCCTTCGACAGCAAGGCTCAGGTGTATGTGCTGGCCAGTCGGGCCGGGCTGTCGATGGACAACGGCTCGAAGGTCACCTACAACGGTGTGCCGATCGGGCGGCTCAAGGGGAGCGAGGTGGTGGCCGCCCCCGGCGAGAAGGCCCAAGCCAAATTGATTCTCGACGTCGATCCGCGCTACCTCGACGTGCTCCCGCGCAACGTGGACGTCAAGCTGCTCGCCACAACGGTTTTCGGCAACAAGTACATCTCCATGACCTCCCCGCCGAATCAGACGCCGCAGCGGCTCAAAGGCGGCGACACCGTGAACGCCGTCAGCGTCACCACGGAATTCAACACGCTGTTCGAGACCATCACGGCGATCTCCGAACAGGTCGACCCGGTGAAGCTGAACGCCACCCTGGCCGCCGCGGCGCAGGCCCTCGACGGGTTGGGCGAGAAGTTCGGTCAGTCGCTGGTGAACGGCAACGTCATCCTGGCTGACCTCAACCAGCGGATGCCGACCATCCGGCATGACAACCGTGCACTCGCCGATCTCGCCGAGGTCTACGCCAACGCGTCGCCGGATTTGTGGGACGGCCTGAAGAATGCGGTGACCACCGAGCGCACCTTGAATGATCAGCGCGACAACATCGATCAGGCGTTGATGGCGTCGGTCGGGTTCGGCAACACCGGCGGCGACATCTTCGAGCGGGGTGGCCCGTACCTGGTGCGTGGCGCGCAAGATCTGCTACCGACGTCCCAGGTGCTGGACAAGTACAGTCCCGAGATCGATTGCGGCATAAGGGCTCTGCCGCGCGCCGTGGAGGCCACGTCCTTCGCCGTCGGCGGCAACGGCTACTCGCTGATCTCACATACCGCGCTCGTCGGCTCGGCGAACCAGTACGTCTACCCCGACAACCTGCCCCGGATCAATGCCCGGGGCGGACCCATGGGGAGGCCCGGTTGCTGGACCGTCACCCGCGACATCTGGCCCATGCCGTACATGGTGATGGACACCGGTGCGTCGATCGCTCCGTACAACCACTTCGGTCTCGGATCGCCGTTCGCATCCGAGTACGTCTGGGGTCGTCAGGACGGCGAGAACACCATCAATCCGTGAGCACCCGCGGGGCCCGCCGCGGCGTACGCTTGTGCAAGAGGTGTGCGGCGTGACAGGAACGTCTTTCGGTTCCAGCAGTGGGCGCGGCCAGCGGCTTGTTGATGCCGCCGGTGGTTCAGTCGCATGTCTCGGCACCCGTGAAGCGACATTGCAGCGAATGGTCGATCACGCCGTCCGCGAGATACCCGCCGCGAAGTACGCAGGTGTGACGACCGCCGGCTTTCCCGCCCAGCTGGATACGGTTGTCATGACGCATTCGTATGCCGCCGTGATGGATGCCATTCAGCAGTACCAACATCAAGGACCGTTCCTGAGCGCGGCATGGAAGCGCGACGTCCTACGGGTGAACGATCTGGAGGCCGACGATCGCTGGCCGGCCTATCGACGAGATGTGCTCAGGTCGACGCCCATCCGCGCGGTGCTGTCCTTCCGCCTCTTCACCACGGCCCGTTCGGTCGGCGCGCTGATGGTCTACGCGGACGAACCCAACGCATTCGACCGGCACGCCGAGGAGATCGGCTATGTGGTCGCGACGCATACCGCGTTGGCGGTCGGCGGTGCGCAGCCGCGCGATCTGGTTCGGCACGTGCTGGACAACTGGGACGTCGTGGGGCGGGCGAAAGCGCTTCTGATGGAACGGTTTCAGGTCGGTGATCCAGAGGCCTTCCAGATGTTGAAACGCCTGTCGCTGAGCAGCGGCACCGCCCTGCTCAGGCTGTCGCGACGGGTGATCGACAAGGCCAGGCAGCTCTGATCGGCCTCGAGCCCTGACGGAGCTATAAGACGTTCTCATGGCCCATGACGGCCCACACGATCTTGCCCCTCGGCGTCGGGAGGTTTCCCCACACGCGAGCCAGCGCAGTCACCATTGCCAGGCCTGATAGGTGGCTGGTGCCGTAGTGAGCCTCTTCCCTGCGCTGCGCCAATGTGGCGCTGCCGTCCTCGACTGCTATCGCGACCACGCGGCCGTCGTACTCCGCCCGAAGCGTGGGCGCCGAATCCGTGTGCCGCAGTACATTTTCGACGAAGGCCGCGGCGACCGTCGCCGCGCCTGGGATGAAGGGGGCGCACGACCACCCGGACAGCCAGCCACCGATCAGCCGTTGTGCGTCGATGATGCTGCTGACGTGCGCAGGAAGTTCGGCTCGTGCCCGGCGCCGCGGTCGGGGCCACTCGTCGTCCATCGACTGCAGCGCATCCCGCATTGTGGCGAATGCCGGCACGTAGCGCGTGATACCGCCTTGGCGGATGAGCTGGCGGGCGGCATCGTTGGCGCACACCAGCAAGATCGGCACGTCGGGCCAGGTCCGCACGAGCCAACGGGCACTTGAAAACACCGACCAGGCTGACGCGTCAGGCACGTGCAACTCGTTGACATCGACGATCACCACGCGCGGTTCGTCCAGTGCGGCCTCGACCACGCTGTCGCGCAACGCCCGATATGACACCCCATCGAGTTCGCCGGTGCATCGCAACGTGTATTCGCCGCTCCGGCCGACGACAGGTGCACTGACTCGCAGCATCTCATTCATCGGATCCCCCAAGGACGCTGGGCATGTACAGGACGTCGAACGGCAGATCCCGCCATCGGACTGAGGGCTTCCGCGGTGTCGTGCGGAGGCGCGTGCAGTTGATCGTTCCATCGGGTTCCAACCGTTCTGAGCCAGGGCTTTTCAACCTCGTCAGTTGGCTACCCGATGGCGGGCAAGTGAAACAGTCGTTGACGGTGCCGTCACCTTGGCTGGATGCGTGGTAGAAACGGCTTTGCTGTGTGTCGCCTGTGGCGGCATGAACACTCGACGAGCGGGAGTTGTGCATGAAGTTCTGGGTTGCGGGATTGGCCGTCGTGCTGATGGGCGCGATGACCGGCTGCGGAAAGGGGACGGAATCACCCGGCGCCAGCTCGTCGACTCCTACCGCCGCCGGCCAGGACGACGTCCGCGCGATCGCGAAAGACGCCTACATCTACGGCTTTCCGATGGTGGACTCCTACCGCATCCAGTACGCCTACTTCGTCGACAAGGCCAACCCGCAGTACAAGGGCGAGTGGAACAGGCCCCACAGCATCGCCCGGGTGTTCACGCCCGAGGACACCGCGATTCAGACGCCCAACTCGGACACCCCGTACACGATGCTCGGGGCCGACCTGCGCGCCGAACCGCTGGTCCTGACGGTGCCGCCGATCGAGGCCAACCGCTACTTCTCGCTGCAGTTCATCGACGGCTACACCTACAACTTCGCCTATGTCGGCAGCCGGGCCACCGGTAACGGTGGCGGGAAATACCTTCTGGCAGGTCCGGATTGGCAGGGCGAGAAGCCCGCCGGCATCAACGAGGTGATCCGCTCGGACACCCAGTTCGCACAGGTCATCTACCGCACCCAGCTGTTCGACCCGGCAGACCTGGACAACGTCAAGAAGATTCAGGCCGGCTACACCGTCGAGCCGCTGTCGGCCTTCGAGCACCAGCCCGCAAAGGCCGCGCCGCCAGTCGATTTTGCCGTGCCACTCTCGGCCGAGGACGAGAAGACCTCGCCCAAGTTCTTCGAGACCCTCAACTTCGTGCTGAAGTACGCGCCGGTGCTGCCGGGCGAGCAGGACGTGCGTGCGCGTTTCGCCAAGATCGGCATCGGCCCCGACGGTGACTTCAATGCCGACAAGTTGAGCAAGGAGAAGCTGGAGGCGGTCAAGGCCGGTATCGCCGACGCATGGGCCGAAACCGATGCCTTCAAGAAGGACAAGCTCGCCACCGGACAGGTGACGTCGGCTCAGCTGTTCGGCACGCGTGAATTCCTCAACGGCAATTACCTGTACCGGATGGCCGCCGCGGTGCTCGGCATCTACGGCAACACGGCCGCCGAGGCCATCTACCCGGTGGTGTCGGTCGATTCGACCGGCGCCCCACTGACCGGTGCCGACAAGTACACGCTGCGCTTCGCGCCAGGGCAGCTGCCGCCGGTGAACTCGTTCTGGTCGCTGACGATGTACAAGATGCCGCAGAGCCTGCTGGTGGCCAACCCGATCAACCGCTACCTGATCAACTCGCCGATGCTGCCCAACCTGATCAAGGATGCCGACGGCGGCATCACGATCTACGTACAGAACCAGTCGCCAGGAGCGGACAAGGAAGCCAACTGGCTGCCGGCCCCCGAGGGTCCGTTCCAGATGATCATGCGGCTGTACTGGCCCAAGGAGGAAGCTCTCACCGGCACCTGGCAGGCGCCGAAGGCCGTCAAGAGCTAGTTCGATCGCGACGAGAGTGGGCGATATGGCCGAAAAATCGGTCAAAGCCTGGTCGTAGGCCCCACTCTCGGCGCGGTCAGCGCTTGCGGCTGCAGTTCGGCTGGGCCGGCTTGGCCGGCCATGCGCACACGTTGAGGTACGTCTCGGTGCCCATCCCGCCGCCGTCGAAGACGCCGTAGCTGTCGCCGTGCGTGCCGGTGTAGGTGGCACCGCCGCCGCCTCCCGGCCCGCCGTCGGACGACACGATGGTGGTGACGGCCCAGCCCTTGCCTTCGAGCGCGGTCTTGTACGCCGTGACGACCTCAGTGGGGGCGCCCGTCACCTTGAAGCTGAGATGAATCCCGTTGTCCGCGATCGAGTCTGGGCCCCAGGTCTGGGCGGTACCGCCGGGTGTCGGGACCAGCGCCTGCAGTTCGGCGGGACTGGCCGGCGCTGCGGCCGAGGTGCTGGTCGCCGTTGAGCTCGATGAGCCGTTGGCGCCGGAGTCGGCCTTGCCGCCACAGCCCGCCACGAGGCCGAGCACTGCTGCCGTGGCCGCCACGGCGCGGATTGTGTTGCCCATGGTCGCTCCCATCCTCGAGCGCACCGTATCAACGTATTCGACGCTATGGTCAAAAATGGCGTGGTTGGGTGGACGCGGGAGACGCACCTACGATGCCAAGGTGGCAGGGGAAGGCTGGGTAGCGCACGTCCCGACGGCCACCTACGGCCCGCCCCGGCTCGGCGGCGGCGTCATCGCGCGGCCGGCGATCACCGGATTGCTGTCCGATTCGGGCGCCGAACTGGTGGTGGTCACCGCGCCCGCGGGATACGGCAAGACGACGGCGGTGGCGCTCTGGGACCAGTCGGACGGCCGGCCTTTCGCCTGGGTGCGGCTCGATCATCTCGACAACGACCCCGCCCATCTGTTGCTGCACCTGATGACGGCGGTGGACCAGGTGGCCGCGGTCGATGCCGCGACGTTTCAGTACCTCCGCGGCGCCGGCCGGGCCGTGGAAACCCAATTGGTTCCCGCGGCCATCGCGGCGCTGGAGTCGGCCGGGCCGATTGTCTTGGTGCTGGACGATATTCATGAGCTGACGCACGAAGCGGCGCTGTCGACCTTGCGTGCCCTGGTCCAATTGGCGCCGCGGTCCACGACGCTGACGCTGATCGGCCGCACCGCACCGCCACTCGATCTGGCGCGCCGCCGGCTGCAGGGCGGCGTGCTCGAGATCGGCACCGACGAGCTGAAACTTTCTGCGGCAGAGGCAGAATCGGCGCTCGACGCGGTCGGCGGACCGGTCGGCCCGACGGCGGCGCTGGTGGTCGACCGGTGCGAGGGCTGGGCTGCCGGTGTGGTGATGGCGGCCATGGCGTTGCGTGACGGTTCATCGGTGGAGGCGATCACCGGACGTCACCGCCTGGTGGCGGACTATCTGGTCGAAGAGGTACTGGGCCGGCTGGACCCGTCCGTCGAGGCATTCCTCGTGGAATCCGCGGTGCTCGACCACTTCACCGCCGACGATCTGAACAGCGTTCTGCAGCGGGATGATTCGGCGCACATGCTGAGCACGATCAGCGCCTCCGGTAACCTGTTCCTGGTCTCGCTCGACGCGCAGGGCATCGAATACCGGTACCACCGGCTGTTCGCCGACCTGCTCCGTGCGCGGCTGCGCAATCGCGATCCGGAACGGTTCCGCGCCCTCGCGTCCCGGGCGGCTGAGCATCTCGAGCGGACCGGCGACATCGATGGGGCCCTTGTGCAGGCGCTGGCGGCCGCTGACCCGGCACATGCCGCGGCGCTCGTGGAACGCGATGCCGTGCGTCTCGGATTCGACGGCCGCGCAGGCATCTTGGAGCGCCGCCTGAGCCTGCTCGACGAGCGCGTGTTCGCGGATCACCCGGACGCCGCGATCGCCCGGGCCTGGTTTGGGCTGACGCTGGGGGACGCCGACCTGGTCCAGCGCTCCCTGTTGCTGGCCGCTGCCGCGGACCGGGGTGCGGGCCTGGCGGACGGTGCTCCGTCGGTGAAAGTTGCGGCCGCTCTGGTCGGTTCGCTCGTCGGCATCGGCGGGGTGCTGGAGGTGGTCCGGCATGCCGACACGGTCTGCGCCGCCGGCGACCACCTCGTCAACCCGTGGTGGGGCGCGGCCGCCTCCGTCAAAGGCGGAGCGCTGTCGATGGCCGGCGACCCCGAAAATGCCAGGGCGACAATGGAATCGTCGCTCCCGGTCCTCGACGATCTGCCCGGGTTCCGGGCTGTGGCGCTGGCACATCTGGCCCTGCTGGACCTCGACGACGGCGCCGTTGCATCCGCGGCGCAGCGCAGCGCGCAGGCGCGCGGCATTGTGGACGCCCGCGACCTGTGCGATCTGGTGCCCGTGGTGTTGGTCTACGCGGTGGACGGATTGGTGCGCGGCCACCGTGGGGATGTGGCGGGGGCGCGAGAGGCAGTGCGGGGCGCTGAACGGCTGCTGGACCGGCTGGGGGACCTGGCGGCGCGCACCGCGGCGCTGGGACATGCGCTGGCCGCGGCCACCGCCCTCGAGATCGACGACCCGGAACTGTGCCGGCGCCACCTCGAAGCGGGTCTGCTGGCCGCGCGGCGGGAACCTGACGCGGCTGCGGTGCACCAGCGGCTGGCGCGAGTTCGGCAATTGCTTGCGGCACATGCGCAGCACGGGCCGCGGTCAGCACTGACCGCGGCCGAGCTGCGTCTGCTCCCGCATCTGGCGACGCACCTGTCCCTGCAGAAGATCGCCGCTGAACTGCACCTCGGGCGGGAGACCGTGAAGAGCCAAGCCAAGGCGATCTACCGCAAGTTGTCGGTGTCGTCGCGCGCCGAAGCTGTGGCCGAGGCGACGCGCCTCGGCCTGCTGGATCAGTCCTGACCCGTCAGGCCTTGCGGGCCAGGAACCGCGAGAACGGGATCAACATCGAGAACTCCGCGATGAGCACGACGGTGATCATCACCGTGACGCGCGGGTCGCTGAAGTTCTGGCCGGCCACCACGAAGGCGGCTGCCGCGTTGCGCTGCGCGGTGCCCAGCGCCAGGACAGGCCGGGCCACGGTACTGAAAAATACCAAACCCCAACCGATTCCGGCGCAGATGGCGGTGTAGACGACGGCGGCCAGCAGTCCCCGGGTGCCGTAGATCGACAGCACCTCCCGGAAGTTCGCGACGATGGTCAGCACGACCACCAGGACCATGCCGATGGTGCTTATCAGCCCGACCGCGGGCCGGATGCGCGCGGCTGTGTCCGCGGACCGCTGTCGCCAGAACAGCCCGATCGCCAAGGGGATCAGCATGAGGATCACAAGCGAAGACGCGATAGCGAGCGGATCGACCGACGATCCCTTGAGGAAGATCGGCAGGACGATCGGCACGTACACCACGGTGGTGATCATCAGCAGGACCATCAGGCCCACCGTCAAAGCCGTGTCGGCCTTGGCGAATTCGGCGAGCTTGATCAGGAACGGGGCGCCCGCGGCCAGCCCGCACAGCAGCAGACCCACTCCCAGGGCCTCGTCGAGATCGAAGAGGTGCCAGAGCCCGAGTGCAACCAACGGCGCGGCAACGAAATTGGCCACCAGGGTCAGGCTCACCACCCGAACGTCCTTGAGCGGAGCCAGGATCTGGGCCGGAGTCAGACTCAGTCCGACGCCCAGAGTGCTGGCCACCACGAAGATGACGACCGCGATGTTGGAACCGCGAACCGCCAGCTCGGTTACCGTCACATCGTCACCAGGTTGCGCCAGAACGACTTCAAGCTCTCGCTGGCGCCGAACAGCGTCGTGAAATGTGTCGAGTCGACCAGCACGATGTCGCCGGCACGGTCCCCGGTCGGCGGCATGTGGATCAGCGCGTTGAACTCGGTGTTGCCTGCCAGCGTGAAGGGGTGTGGCCGGGTCTGGTCGATCAGCTGCCGGCCCAGCACCCGCAACTCCGGGCTCTCGGGGGCGGTCAACTGGTAGTGCGGCAGGTGCGGGTGCAGGGCCAGCGTCGTGACGTCACGCAGCAGGCCGGCAGAGTCCAGGTCGCGGAAAGCGGTAAGGGGCACAATCTGTTTGGTGCCCTCGACCGTCGCGGGTCGCAGACCCCACGTGTTGTGCACCGGGATGTTCAGCCCCGTCAGCAGCGACCGCGCGAATCCGCTGAAGTTCTGTACGCGCGGCGTCAGCGGGTCGCCGTGGTGCAGGTACTCCATCTGCTGCTGCTCTTTGTCGTCGGTGAAGCCGACGTCGTGGTGCGGGGCCAGCATCAGGCAGGTGCCCTCGCGCTTCAGCCACTGCTGGATAGCGGCGACCTCCTCCGGCGTGGCTTCCTCGTCGCCGAGCAGGTGGTCCAACCCGAAGATCATCAGGGTATCGGTGTCGTTCAGGATGCGTTCGTCGATCGGCAGCCGGTAACCGGCCTGATCGACCCGCTGGAACACCGCCACCGGGTGCCCTGTCGCTTCACCGGCGACGTCCTGGAAGGACAACGAGGAGCGGTGGAACAGCTCCAGCGTGCCGTCGACGCCCTGCAGGAACTCCCGCGCGCTGTATTCGACACCTTCGTACGCCGGCCACGTCGCCGCGCGCACCTCGGTCATGGTGGAGAACCGGTTGTACAGCAGCGCCGGGTCGCGCTGGGCCTCCCACGGGTAGCTCCACGACCAGTAGATGCTGACACGCCGGTTGCCGTTGTGGGGACGGGTGATGTGGGCCTGGTTGTAGGTGCGGGCGTACGAACTCATGATGCTCCTTGGTGTCCGAGTGTGGAGAGGTAGCGCAGTGCGGTCAGGCCGGGTAGGAAGAAGTATGCCCCGCCGCGCAGCGTGGTGAATGCCGGTAACCCCTTGTGCACCTGGCGGATCGGCCGTTTGGGGATCGTGAAGTCCAGCGTGCCGTCCTGGGTGCCGCAGATGGGGTCGTGTTCGTTGCCGAGCTCCTGGAACGCGGTGTCGTTGATCCAGACGTTCTGGGCGAACTCGAACTGCCGCACCAGGCTGGCGCAGATCAGGAACATCCCGACGCCCCGTTCGACACCGTCGTCGCGGGCGCCCTCGGGAAGCGCCGGCCCGTAGGTGCCGCTGCGCCGGATCATCCTGCGCCGATTGGGATTCGGCTCGGTATCGCGCGGGTTGAGCCGACGTGCGTGCGAGCCGACCGGACACCTGTAGCCGTGCGGATCCATCGTGGCGTAGTCGAAGTCGTTGTTGCGCATCGGATCCGCGCCGAGCTCGGGATCGTCGTGTTCGGGCGCCAGCACCAAGGGTGCGCCGCTGCGCCACCGGCCCATGAACTTGGCAGCCAGCAGCTCCTCGCCCTCGGCGCCGTCGGCGTGCTGCTTCAGGTAGTCGCGGAAAGTTCCGACATGCTCCTCCAGCCTGCGGTACGCCATGAAGCTGCCATTGCGTGAAAGCACCTCGAGTGCAGGCTGATTCGAGAGCAGACCCTCCTCGTCCGGATAGCCGAGGAGGAATTCCCCCGGAGCCAGCGCCCCGCCGGCGCCGGGGATCAGCGTCTCGCCGGAACCGGCCATCTGCGGCTGCGACACCGGATCGCGGTATCCGAAGTGGTCGTGGTCGTACTCGAACGGTGCGGTTGCCGCCAGATCGAGATGCGACAGCGACCGCACGCCGGGGCAGCGGGCCAACAGTGCGTCGTGCTCGCCGACGCAGCGCACCCGTTCGTCGTCGTCCCTCGCGAACAGGATGACGATGGCGTGCAGATCGTCGCCCGCGAGCCCGCCCAACCAGTGCTCCGGTGCGGCCGCGCCGGTATCGCCGAGGATGTCGGCGCGGGCGGCCATGCCTTCACGGAACTCGGCGGGGAAGGTCGCCAGCGTCCGCTCGTCAAGTCCCAACGCGCGCAAGCCGTTCCAGGTGAACGCCAAATTCACCCACCGCTTGAAGATGTTGACGGTCTTGCGCACATCGGTCGCCGACTGCACGAGCGGGACCATCTCGGCCAACCAGGCCTGACCCGCTTCGGGGCTGTCGAACGACAGGAACTCGTACCGACCGGTGAGGTGGGGCGTCCCGGTCAGCATGATGTGCTGGATATCGTCGAACTCGAGTGCTGTCACTGCATCTGGTCCAACATGTCGGAGAACGCGGCCTTGAGCCGCAGGGCCTTCTTGATCTCCGTAGCCGTCACATAGGGGTACTCGCCGTACTCCAGGAAGCTCGGCACCTGGTGTTCACGGACGAACTCGATGAAGGCGTTCGGATTCGTCTTCCAGTCGTCCGGGAAGCCCTCGAGATGCGTGAATGCCGTCGTGATGCCCGACGAGCTGAAGATTTTGACGGCGTCCTCGGTGTACTTGTCGAAGTCGGTGTCGAAGATGCCCTGGTACTGGAAGTGCAAGCCGGAGCCGACGTCGAACAGGTTCCACCGCAGGTAGTGCAGCTGGAGCGGGGCCAGGACATCGGGCTGCGCGGCGACGGCGGCCTCGATGATCTTTCCGTGTTCACGGATGGCCTCTTCGTGCTCCGGGCCTTCCTTCACCTTGGCGATGATGTTGAAGCCGTAGCACGCCGGGGTGCGCGGGAAGACCGGGCCGTACCGGCCTCGGGTCAGCTCGAAGTAGCCCTCCTTCGGGATGGCGAGAGCTGCGGGTCGGGTCCAATCGTCATTTCCGTTGTGCGCCATGGCAACGAGATTATGGACGCCGCGCACTCCCGTCGTCCCCCGATTCGGGGGAAATTGACGCGCGGACGGTCGCGTGGCCGTTCAGCCGCGGCTGACGGTGTTCGACCGGCCCGGATCGGGAATCTCCGGCGTTCCCGAGTGGTAGGTGATGTGGTTGTCCATGCCCGACGTGACGATCTTGTCGGCGGCGTCGACGGTCACGGTGTTCTCTATGCCGGAGACCTCGACGGTCGAGCAGTGCCCGGTGATGGTGACGCTGTTGGACACCCCGCTGATGGTGATCTTGCGGTCGTTGCACGCCACGGTGCGGTGGCCGCGCACCCCCGCGACCTGAATGGGCCGGTTGGGATCGTCGGACTGCGGCGGCAATTCGACGAGACCGGGGCCCGACATCACCGTGGTGCCGTTGACGACCACCGACGATTCGTCGCCCGGTTGCGGCGGGGTCGGGACGGCGACCGAGATGCTGGGCTGGCGGCCAGGGGAAGGTGGGAGAAACGTCGTGTGTTTCTTGCCGGTCAAGTTGGTGACGAAGATGATCGCGGCCACCACTGGGCCGACGATGACGGCGAGGACGACGACGCCCAGGATCATGCGGCGTGCCGCGGTGCTCGGCACGCCCGGCGGCAACGGTTGCGGCGGCCAGGTCGTTTGGGGCTGGCGGTACTGGGCGGGGTACGAACTGCTTGCCACCGGTGTGGGCGGGTGCCACTGCTGGCCGGGCTCGGTCAACTCCGACGCCCGGGGCCGGTCGTTCATCGCGCGCTCGAGCTCGCGGATGCGGGCTTCTGGATCGTCGTCGCGACTCATGATCCGATGCTGTCACACCCGGCGAAGTCAACGCCACAGGTAGCGGGTCTTGGGCCGGCCTGTGCCGCCGTATTCGCTTCGGCGCGTGACGGTTCCGTCGTCGGCCAGGCGCTCCAGATAGCGCCACGCGGTCACCCTGGCCACCCCGACCGCCTTGGCGGCCTCGTCGGCCGTCAGGCCGTCGGGACTGTCCCGAACGGCGCGGGCGATGTCGTCGTTGGTCAGTGTCGCCGCACCTTTCGGGGCCGCGGATTTGTCTGCGCCGGTGCGTAATTCGGCGAGGGCGCGGTCCACCTCGGCCTGACTGGCCGCGTCGACTCCGGCCGGGAGCGCTGTCCGGTACCGTGCGTAGCGCTCCAGCCGATCACGGAACGCCGCGAAGGTGAACGGCTTCAACAGATACGCCAACGCCCCGTGCGCGACGGCCGCGCGCACCATCTCCAGATCGCGCTCGGAGGTGATGGCGATGATGTCCGGAGCGGGCCGCAGCCCGGACAGCGCCGACGCCAGGCTGATGCCGCTGGCATCGGGCAGTCCGAGGTCCAGCAGGACCAGGTCGATGGGCGCGTCGGTCGTGGTCGCCCGCGTCGCGGCCTGGATGGCCTCGCGCGCGGTGTGGGCCACCGCCGCGACGGAAAAACCTTCCAGCCGTTCGACATACGTGCGGTGGGCTTCGGCGATCAGGGGATCGTCGTCGACGATCAGTACGGTGGTCACGCGACTGCCGCCGGGATCGTCACCGACACCACCGAACCGTAGCTGACATCGGACGACAGCGTGCCCCCGTGCCGCTTGACCACCTGCGCCACCAAGGCGAGCCCGAGTCCGTGCCCGGGCGCCGATTTCGTCGAATAGCCACGGCGCATGGCGTTTTCGAATGTCGCCGGGTCCATGCCGGTGCCGCTGTCGGCCACGCGCATCAGTAGGTCGGCGCCCGGCTCGCACCGCACCGTCACCTCGACCCACGGCTCGTCACGATCGCACGCGTCCATCGCGTTGTCGATCAGGTTGCCCAGCACCGTCACCATTTCCGGACCACTCAACGGTAGTTGTGAAGTGTCGGAAGGTAATTGCGAGTCCGCGGTGACGGTGAACTCGATACCGCGTTCGTGGGCCTGCGCGTTCTTGCCCAGCAGCAGTGCCACGAGGGCGGGTTCGCGGACCTCGCTCGACAGCCGGTCGACGAGTCGCTGGGACAGCTCCAGTTCGTCGGTGGCGAAGGTCACGGCGTCGGACGGGCGGCCCATCTCGACCATGGTGATCACCGTGTGCAGCTTGTTCGCCGCTTCGTGCGCCTGTGCCCGCAGCGAGTCGGTGAGGACCTTCAACGAGCTGAGTTCGCCCAGGGTGCTTTGCAATTCGGTGCGGTCCCGGATCGTCACGACTTCCGAACCCGAGGCGCCGGACACCGGTGACCGGCTGACCACCAGCACTCGGTCGTCGGTTACGTGGACCTCGTCGCGCACCCCGGGATCGGCCGCGCGCAGGAAGTCCGGCAGATCGGACCTCGACACCGCGCCCGGCGGCAGGGCGAGCAGCCGGCGCGCCTCGTCGTTGGCCAGCGCCACGCGCCCGTTCTCCAACACCAGCAGGCCTTCGGACACCGAATGCAGGACGGCGTCGTGGTGTTCGTACATCACCCGCAACTGGTCCGGCCGCAGCCCGTGGGTCTGACGGAGCAGCCGGCGCCGGATGAGCCACGCGCCGAGTAGCGAAAGGGCAAGGGCGGCAAGGCCGATCGCCACGATCATCGGGATCTGATGGCGCCACTGCGCGGTCAGCGTGGTCTCGGTGATGCCGGCGGCGACCAGACCGAGCACCTGCCCGGAGCTGTCCCGCACCGGGGTGATGGTGCGCACCGACCGGCCCAGGGTCCCGGTGTAGAACTCGGTGTGCGTCCGGCCTTTCAGGGCCTGCTCCATGGTGCCCAGGTAGTGGCCGCCGATCTGACGCGGGTCGGTGTGGGTGAACCGGGTCCCGTCGGGCGCCATGACGGTGATGAAGGCGATGCCGGTCTGGGCCCGAACGGTTTCGGTGACCGGCTGCAGGACTTCCGTGGCGTTGCCCGCCCGGATGGCGGCAGCCGTCGACGGCGCGTCGGCCAGTGCCGTGACGATGCCGGTGAGCAGCTGTTTGGCCGCGGCATCGTTGGTGCGGCGGGACTGCACCACGGCCAGGGCGCTACCGGCCGCCACCACCACGATGATGATCGCGATCTGCAGCGCGACGATCTGGCCGGCCAGGGACCAGCGCGGCGCGGCCGGCCAACTGCGCATCACTGCGTCCTTCTGTAATCCGCCTGCTCCCGCGTCCCCGCGTGAACTTCCGTGAACGAAATGAACATATGCGTGACGTGCCTCACGTTCTGGACAAACATCCTTGCAGAAGTTTTCGACAACGAGGCCGGAGGACTGCCCGACATGACTGATCAAGCGCCCCGTCGCGACCGCACCCATTGGCTGTACATCGCCGTGCTCGTCGCCGTCGTCGGCGGTGTGGCCGTCGGCCTGATCGCACCCGGGGTGGGCAAGGACATCGCGGTCCTCGGCACCCTGTTCGTCAACCTGATCAAGATGATGATCACCCCGGTCATCTTCTGCACGATCGTGCTGGGCATCGGGTCGGTGCGCAAAGCCGCGACGGTCGGCAAGATCGGCGGCCTCTCGCTCGGCTACTTCCTCGCCATGTCGACGGTGGCGCTGGCGATCGGCCTGGTCGTCGGCAACCTGCTGAGCCCGGGATCGGGCCTGCACCTGTCGGCACAGGCGACCGGTCAGGGCGCGAAACTGGCCCAGAAGGCGCACGAGGCCGGCGGTCTCATGGACTTCGTCTCGCACATCATCCCGGAGACCCTGCTGTCGGCACTGACCAGCGGAAACGTGTTGCAGGCCCTTTTCATCGCCCTGCTCGTCGGCTTCGCGGTCCAGGCCATGGGTACGGCCGGCGAACCCATCCTGCGGGGCGTCCAGCACCTGCAGAAGCTGGTGTTCCGCGTGCTGATCATGATCCTGTGGCTGGCGCCGATCGGCGCGTTCGGTGCCATGGCCGGCGTCGTGGGCCAGACCGGGTGGCGCGCCGTCACCCAGCTGCTGACCCTGATGCTCGGGTTCTACGTGACCTGCGTCGTCTTCGTCTTCGGTGTGCTCGGGGTGCTGCTGTGGTCGGTGACCCGGATGTCGATCTTCCGGCTGGTCCGCTACCTGGCCCGCGAGTACCTGCTGATCTTCTCGACCTCGTCGTCGGAGTCGGCGCTGCCTCGGCTGATCGCCAAGATGGAGCACCTGGGCGTGGATCGCAGCACCGTCGGCGTCGTGGTGCCGACCGGCTACTCGTTCAATCTCGACGGGACCGCGATCTACCTGACCATGGCGGCGCTGTTCATCGCCGACGCCATGGGGCGGCCGATGGCGATCGGGGAGCAGTTGGCGCTGCTGGCCTTCATGATCGTTGCCTCCAAGGGTGCTGCCGGCGTCACGGGCGCGGGTCTGGCGACGCTGGCGGGCGGCCTGCAGAGCCACCGGCCGGACCTGCTGGACGGTGTCGGGCTGATCGTCGGCATCGACCGGTTCATGTCGGAGGCGCGGGCCGTCACCAACTTCTCGGGTAACGCCGTCGCCACGGTGCTGATCGGATCGTGGACCGGGACACTCGACCGGGCAAAGGCCGCGGCCGTGTTGCACGGCGCCGATCCGTTCGACGAACTGACGATGCTCGACTCGAGTGTCGAGCACCCGTCCGGCAACGCGGGTGTGACCGCCCTCACATCATGAACAAAATGTGAATTCGTCGATAACAGCGAATCTCGAGGCCCGCTCAGGCGGGCCTCGACGCTGTTGCGATCTCGATGAACAGAAGTGGAACCTGGGTTCTATCGTGCGGGTGAGGCGGATGAGATTCTATGCGTTCGTGTCGCGGTGTGATGTTTCGCTCACTTTGCCAGGGAATGCCGGGAAACCCTGCTTGGAAACCCTCAGGAATGAGGCGGACCTATGTTTGCTCAATTTGAATTCAGGCGTTGTTTACGCAGGTCGGAGCATCGATCGCCATTGATAACAAGTGCATAACAATTCACAACATAAGTAACTCCTAAGAGCTTCTGATCAATTCGTGACGAGGCGTCGCTGAAGCCGTCCGGAATGTCGGTGGGGATCACTACACTTCTTGACAGCAGCGCTCATCCGGGCGCACCCGGACGGGCAATCGACTACCGGCGCGTTGCCGCGCTGGCGGAGGTACCGAAGATCGTGGCAAATAATAACGCTCGTGCAAAAGCGAAGCGGGCTGGCGCTCAGGCGCTGCGCGGAACCATGGACATCGCGCAGGTTGGCCGCGGCACCATCGCCGACATCGCCGAGAGCGCGGGGCAGTTGGTCGCTACCAGCTACGCCGACAACATGGTGTCGCTGATCGAGCCGCGCACCCGCAGCATCCGCGACATCGCCGTCGACGGTGAGCCGTTCGCGGTCGTCGCCACCGCTGACCGGGCGTACGTCGCCGTGTCCGGTGCCGAGTTCGACGGCGTCGCCGTCATCGACGTCGCCACCGGCGCCGAGCTGGCCGCCTACCCGCTGGCCTCGGGCGTGAGCGCCCTCGCCGTCAGCCCCGACGGCAAGCGCGTGTTCGCGGGCCGCGCCGGCGACACCTACATCGACGTCGCCGTCATCGACATCACCGCCGACCGCGTCGGCACCATCGAGATCGCCACCGGCGCCGCCATCAGCATCGACGCCCTCGCGGTCGACCACACCGGTCGCCGGCTGTACGTCGCCACCACCGACGAGATGGGCAGCCAGCTGGTCGTCGTCGACACCGAGACCGCGCGCATCCGGAACACCATCGTCATCGGTGCCCCGATCCGCAGCCTGGCGCTGGGCCCCGACAACACCGCCTACGTGCTGACCTCGGACCTGACCGCGCGCGGTGAGGTGCACGTAGTCGACCTGGCCGCCGGCCGCGTGACCGGTCGCTTCCCCGTCGGCGACGCCCCGACCCAGCTGGTGCTCGGCGCCGACGGCACCCGCGCTTACGTCGTCGACTACGATCGCGTCTCGGTGTTCTGCACCCAGACCAACGCGGTGGTCGACACCATCGCGGCCGATGTCCAGCCGTCCTGCGTCACCGTCAGCCGTGACGGCTCGCGCCTGTACGTGGCGGATGTCGTCGGTGACGTCACCGCGGTCGCCGTCGAGGCCCCCAAGCCGCTGCTCTACTCGCAGTTCATGGCGACCAAGTCCGTCACGATGAACGAGGTGCGCGCGCTGGAGCCCGCGACCGTCTAGTCAGTCCAAAGAAAACGCCCCCGCCGGCCGGCGGGGGCGTTTTGGCATCCGGGGACCTAGTGCGTACCCGTGCAGTCGAGCGACACCGAAATGGTCCGGCTGGTTTGTGGCAGCAGGATGGAATTGCTGTTGCGGCCCAGGCCGGGGCCGACCCACGGCACCAACTGCGTCGTCTGCTGCGGGTTGCGCACACTGGTCACCGTGCACTCGGACACCGGCGCCGTCCCGAGCTTGTCGATCGTCACCACATAGCCCTCGGATTGCAGCCGGTTGATCGTGTCTTGCGCCGATTCGGCCGCGGCCAATCCGGCCGGCGCCAGCATCGTGGCCACCCCGCCGACTGTCGCCGCGGCGAGCGTCCAATTCCTGCGCATGATTTTCTCCTGTCGTACCAACGCTAATCATCCTCCTACCTCGCAGGGTCGGCTAGCATCTCGACATCCCAGCGGCAGCAACCCAGAGGCGAAATTCACGATGCTCAGTACGATGCAGGACGCCCCGCTCACCATCGCCACGATCATGCGGCACGCGACTGGCCAGAATTATCGCCGAACCGTCACCACGGCGCTCGGCGGCGGCCAGTACCGCACCATGACCTATGGCGAAGTCGGCCGGCAATCCGCGCAGCTGGCCAATGCGCTGCGCGGGCTCGGCATCACCGGAGACCAGCGGGTGGCCACGTTCATGTGGAACAACGCCGAACACACGGTGGCCTACCTGGCCATTCCGTCCATGGGCGCGGTGCTGCACACCCTCAACATCCGGTTGTCCCCGGAGCAGATCGCCTACATCGCCAATGAGGCCGAGGACTCCGTCGTCATCGCGGATCTCTCGTTGACCGCACAATTGGCACCGGTGCTGCCGCAGATGAAGACGGTGCACACGGTGATCGCCATCGGCGCAGGAGATTTGGCGCCGCTGGAGGGCGCCGGCAAGACCGTGCTGCGGTACGACGAACTGCTGGCCGCCCAGCCCGACAACTTCGACTGGCCGGAGATCGATGAGCGGTCCGCGGCCGCGATGTGTTACACGAGCGGCACCACCGGAAATCCGAAAGGTGTTGTCTACAGCCACCGTTCGAGCTTCCTGCACGCCATGGCGACGTGCACCAGCAATGCGCTGGACGTCGGCAGCGAGGACGTGACGCTGCCTATCGTGCCGATGTTCCACGCCAACGCCTGGGGGCTGCCGTACGCCGCGCTGATGGCCGGTGCCGACCTGGTGATGCCGGACCGGTTCCTCGATGGCGCATCGCTGATCGACCTCATCGAGACGCATCGCCCGACCATCGCCGGCGCGGTTCCGACCATCTGGAACGACGTGATGAACTGCCTGGAAAAGAATCCGGGACACGACATTTCGTCGTTGCGGATCGTGGGCTGCGGCGGCTCGGCCGTGCCGTTGTCGATGATGCGCATCTTCCAGGAGCGGTACGGCGTCCACATCCGCCAGGCCTGGGGGATGACCGAAACCTCGCCGCTGGCCACGACCGCCAAGCCATTCCCGGGCGCGTCCGAGGATGAGTACTGGAAGAGTCGGGCGACCGCCGGGCGGGCGTTGTGCGGTGTCGAGATCCGGATCGTCGACGACGCCGGCGCCCCGCTGCCTCACGACGGGGAAGCGGTGGGGGAGATCGAGATTCGCGGACCGTGGATCACCGGCAGCTACTACCTGGGCTATGACTCGAGCAAGTTCGACAGCGGCTGGCTGCGCACGGGCGACGTCGGGCGCATCGACGACTGCGGGTTCGTCACCCTCACCGACCGGGCCAAGGACGTCATCAAGTCCGGTGGTGAATGGATTTCGTCGGTCGAGTTGGAGAACCACCTGATCGCGCACCCCGCGGTGCTGGAAGCCGCCGTCGTCGCGGTGCCCGACGAGCGCTGGCAGGAACGCCCGCTGGTCGCCGTCGTGCTGCACGAGGGCGCTTCGGCGACACCTGATGAACTTCGAGAGTTCCTGTCGGACAAGGTGGTTCGCTGGTGGCTGCCGGAGCGGTGGACGTTCGTCGACCAGGTGCCCCGCACCAGCGTCGGCAAGTACGACAAGAAGACCATCCGCGCCCGGTACGCCGACGGCGCCTACGACGTCGTCACCATCTAGTTCTCGCGAGCTAGGCGCGCACCGCGACGGTCGACATCAGGTCGGCGAGGCGGTCCGGGCGGTCGAGCATCGAGAATGTCTTTGCGCCGTCGATGATTTCGAGGCGGGCGTTCGGGATGATCTGCGCCAGCTTCTCGCCGTCGCCGATCTCGAACAACTCGTCGTCAGCCGACCAGGCGATGAGCGCCGGCTTGTCGAATTCGTGCAGCCGCGCTGCGACTCCGGTGGTGACCTCGGTGCGCAGGGAGCTGGTGAACACGCGGAGATCCTCGGCGACAGCCGGTTTGGACTGCGTGTTGTGTACCCACTCCCGGGTCAGGGCGTCGAAGTCCGCGTATGCCAGCCCGGCGTACGCGCGCCTGCGGACCAACGGGACCCGGAACACCTGCGAGCCCGCCCGGAACAGCGCCTTGGAACGCGACGCCAGGATCAGCGGCTCGAGGATCGGTGGCGGGAAGTGTTCGAACGCATCGCAACTCGTCAGCACCATGGCGCCGATGCGTTCCGGGTGGTGGACGGCGACCAGCTGCGTGACCACACCGCCGGTGTCGTTGCCGACGATGACGACGTCGTCGAGGTCCAATGCGGCCAGGGTGTCGGCGACGATGCGCGCGACGCCGTGGATGCTCCGGTCGGCGCCTGGGCGCAGCGCTTCGGGATGCGCGCCGAGCGGCCAGGTGGGGGCTATGCACCGCAGGCCGCGTTCGGCCAGGCGCGCGGCGACCCCGCGCCACAATTGGCCACCCATCATGTATCCGTGCACGAAGACGACGGGCCTGCCGTCCTTTGGCCCGAATTCCTCGAAATGGATGGTTCCGGCGTTAATCTCGATGATCGACATGGATGACTCCTAGCTCGATACTCATTTACAAACAGGCTGTCCGCAACTTACCAACAGGGTGTATGGAAAACAAGAGGCGTACTCAGGAGGAGCGCTCCGCGGCTACCCGCGAAGCGTTGATCGTTGCCGCGCGGCGACTGTGGGGCGAGCGTGGTTATGCCGAGGTGGGCACGCCGGAGATCGCGACGACCGCGGGCGTGACCCGGGGCGCGATGTATCACCAATTCGCCGACAAGGCAGCGCTTTTCCTCGCTGTGGTGGAGGTGGTGGAACAGGACGTGATGGCCCGGATGGGGGCGATGGTGGCGGCATCGGGGGCGACGTCACCGGCCGATGCCGTTCGCGCCGCGGTCGATGCCTGGCTGGAAGTCTCCGGCGACCCGGAGGTGCGCCAGCTGGTGTTGCTCGACGCCCCGAGTGTCCTGGGTTGGGCGGGCTTCCGGGACGTCGCCCAGCGCTACAGCCTGGGCATGACGGAGCAGCTGCTCAGCGAGGCCATGAAGGCCGGCCAGCTGGCCCGTCAGCCGGTGCGGGCGTTGGCGCATGTGCTGATCGGTGCCCTCGACGAGGCGGCCATGCTCATCGCCACCGCGGACGACCCGAAGAAGGCGCGCCGCGAGACCCGTCAGGTACTGCGCCGCCTCGTCGATGCCATGTTCGACGGCTAGCTGGCTCGGCGAGCAGACGTAAAACTGTCGTTTTCGAAGCGAAAACGACAGTTTTACGTCTGCTCGCAAGTTGGAGGTACCCCCGGCTCGGCAGAAGGGGTACCCCCAGCTCGCGGGGGAGGTGACTAGCGCTCGGCGCGCTGGTAGGCCGTCACGACGGCGGCGCCGCCGAGGCCGATGTTGTGCTGCAAGGCCGCGGTGACACCGTCGACCTGACGCTTGTCGGCGGTGCCGCGCAGCTGCCACGTCAGCTCGGAGCACTGGGCCAGGCCCGTCGCACCCAGCGGGTGACCCTTGGAGATCAGGCCGCCCGACGGGTTGACCACCCAGCGGCCGCCGTACGTGGTGTCGTTGTTGTCGATCAGGCGCGGCGCCTCACCCTCGCCGCAGAGGCCCAGGGCTTCGTACAACAGCAGCTCGTTGGCGGAGAAGCAGTCGTGCAGCTCGATGACCTGGAAGTCCTCGGGGCCCAGGCCCGCCTGGTCGTAAACCTTCTGGGCGGCTTGGACATTCATGTCGTAGCCGATGATGTTGGCGGCGCTGCCGTCGAACGTCGAGGCGAAGTCGGTGGTCATGGCCTGGCCGACGATCTCGACGGCCTGCGACGCCAGCCCGTGCTTGTCGACGAACGCCTCGCTGGCGAGAATCGCCGCGCCCGACCCGTCGGAGGTGGGCGAGCACTGCAGCTTGGTCAGCGGGTCGGAGATCATCTTGGCGGCCAGGATGTCGTCGAGCGTGTACTCGTCCTGGAACTGCGCATACGGGTTGTTGACCGAATGCTTGTGGTTCTTGTAGCCGATTTTTGCAAAATGTTCTGCAGTGCTTCCATATTTCTTCATGTGCTCACGGCCGGCCGCGCCGAACATCCACGGCGCCACGGGGAAGGCGAACTCGTCGATCTCGGCCAGGGCCTTGACGTGCCGCCCCAGCGGCGATTCGCGGTCCTGCGCACCTGCCTGAAGCGAACCCGGCTGCATCTTCTCGAAGCCCAGCGCGATGGTGCAGTCGGCGAGGCCGCCGCGGATCGCCTGTGCGGCAAGGTAAAGCGCCGTCGAACCCGTCGAACAGTTGTTGTTGACGTTGACGATCGGGATGCCTGTCATGCCCAGCTCGTACAGGGCGCGCTGGCCCGAGGTCGAGTCGCCGGAGCAGTAGCCGACGTAACCCTGCTCCACCTGGTCATACGAGATGCCGGCGTCGGCCAGGGCCTTGTTGCCGGACTCGTTGGCCATCTGCGGGTAGTCCCAGCCCTCGCGGCTGCCGGGCTTCTCGAATTTGGTCATGCCGACACCGACGACGAACACGCGATTCTTGGCCATGGGTTTCCTTAAGTTCGTAGTTGCAGTTACTTCGTATTGCTGAGCGTTACGTTGGGCTGTGACCCGGGTGGGTCGGGTATGG
>NZ_JBJIAO010000057.1:0-24362 GCF_045310825.1 Mycobacterium sp. SMC-21
GGACTCGGCACCGACCGAATCAACTGGAACGGAGGTCGCCTGAAACAAGCCGATCCACAGGTATTGACAATTCCTCGCGGTACGTCCATGACCACTGCGAGCGCCAGCGAGATGGATCCTTAGTGATTCCGGCCGAGCTGGCTGCGCGCTGGGAGGCTCAGATCGAGACACCATACGTCGGGCTGTCTGAACGGGAGAAAGACAGCGACCGGGAGCAGGTTCGTCGGTACCTCCCCGTGATTTCCGACGCTCTTACGCGATGACGACATCTAACGGCGGTTGAGGGTCCCGGGAGGCTACGCCGCTCGTGCGTGCGCGTGTCACCTTTGCAATTTGTCTGGGTGGACAGGGTTGCCCAGGCCACGGCCTGATGAATGGGGTCGGCATGCCTGTGGCTGCAGACAAGCAGTCGACGGTCCTGGCCGCCTGGAACGACGCTGCCACCGGGTCGTGGCGGCTTTCGCCGCGGCCACACCGGGGGGAGCCGTCGCCCGTTGAAAGACCCTCAACTCAACGCATCGGAGAAGCACGCACGCTGCGACAACCACCAGAAAGAACGGTAGGGCGACCGAGACCTCGACACCTATTCGAAAGTTCACATAGACCGTGAATCGCATAGAATCTTGACATATGTGGCAACTGCGTGCCACCCTCATGGCATGCCATTCACGGAAACGCTTAAGGACGCCGAGGGCCGCAAGGCCGGTAAGCGCCGAATCGTCCTGGTCGATATCGAAAATGTTGTCGGTGGCCTATCCGCTGTCCGCGATCACGTCTCATGGGCCAAGGCGGTCATAGGCGAGTGCGTTCCGGCGCAGCCTGGTGACCAGGTTGTCATCGGCGTTGGTCCAACTGGATTGCTGGACCTCGCCTGCGCATGGAAGAGCGTCAGGTACGTCATGCGTCCAGGCCAGAACGGCGCAGATTTGGCCTTGCTTGAAGTGCTCGGCGAAAACATCGCCGACCGCTTCACCGAAGTCGTACTGGTGTCGGGAGACGGAACTTTCACTCACGCCATTGCTGCACTCGCTTCGCGGGGAGTGAAGACAACTGTGGTTGCGCACGCCAGCGGTTTGTCTCGACGGCTGGAGTTCGCTGCCGGAGAGGTCCGGCTGCTTCCCGAGCAGCCCTCGCCGCGCTCTGTCGCCACGGTGTCGAATATGGATGTGGCCTGATGGGTGAATCGGCAGGGGTGCTGCTCACTCCGAGCGAGATCGCAGACCTGGCGGGCGTCACGCGAGGAGCAGTCACCAATTGGAGGAAGCGGCCGAGCGATCCGCCATTTCCAGATCCGGCGCCGGAGTCAGCGACCAAGCCGCTGTACGACCTGGATAAAGTCATCGCTTGGCTTGCGGAAACGAAGCCGGAGATTCAGATACAACGCGACAGCGGTCTGGCGGCGCTTTCGCATTCGTTGAACGCCCTGCGTGGACGTGTATCGGGTTCGGTAGCGGGTGAGCTCGCTCTAGCCCTGTGTTGTGCAAAGAAGCTGTCGCTAGAAGCCGTCGACGCGAATTGGAGGCTGATAGCGGCAGCCAGTCCGTCTCAAACGGCGGATGTACTGCGGCGCACTGCGACCGACGCGCAGTGGGACGACATCCTTTCAACCCTCGATGATGTTGAGCGGGAGACAAACGGGCGGCTCGACACGCTCCCGATCGCGGCCGTGGTGAGCGCCGTTGACGGGATCGAGCCTGACCGCTTGGCGATTGCGGCAGACGAGGTGCTCCGACGCGGAAGCGGTGAACGCGGGCGCGCCGCCGGGTACGGAGTCGGCGAACACGGGATTGTGAACTCGCGCGTATCAGAACTCCTTTCGAACCTCGCGTCGTCGACCAAGGGCCTCGTCTATGACCCCGCATGCGGGATTGCTGAGGCGCTCGTTCGGACTCGGACGAAACGCGCGGGGGGTGGCCGCTTGGTCGGCCACGACATCAATGTGCGCGCCATTCGGATTGCTCGCATGCGCAGCTTCCTGCATGAGCTGGATGCTGAGTTCGAGTGTGCCGACGTGCTGCTCGAAGACCCTGCCCCAGATCTTCGAGCCGACACCGTTGTCGCTGAACCTCCGTTTGGTATGGACTGGTCGCGCTCCCAGAACATCGCGGATCCGCGTTGGGCCTTCGGCATACCGCCCGCGAACAACTCTGAGTTGGCCTGGCTTCAGCACGCGATTGCTCACTTGAACCCGGACGGGAGTGCATACGTCGTCACATCCACGGCACCGTTGACGGCGCGTGGCAGCAGCGCCGCGATCCGCGCCGAACTGCTCCGATCAGGCTGGATCGAAGCCGTCATTCTGCTACCGCCAAAGATGCTGCCGCACACTACTATTCCGGTAGCACTGTGGGTATTGAGGCAGGCGGATCATCCGTCCAACACGGTTGACGTCTTACTGATCGACGCTTCGGCGGCGGAGAGGCCTGAGACACACGTCCTTGCGTGGCTAGACGACTGCCTAAACGGATCGGCGGTCGACGCGCCGCCGTACGCAGTGGTCACAACGTTGGACTTACTCGCTGAGGACGCACAGCTCGATCCTCGGCGCTGGGTACAAACTCCTGGCTCAGATCCGAAGGACGTGGCGGCTCGTCTCTCCGACTCGCAGCGTGTTCTCCAGAACGCACTCGCCTCGTTGTTGGATCGCGCGGTAGTGCCGGTACCGCAGGGACCGTCGGCAGCACCGCGGCTCCTGAGCGTGAAGGAACTAGTTCAACTAGGTGTGGCCTCGATTCAGAACGGACGCATCAAGCGGGATGACCTCGACGAGGCAGATGCCGCTGTGCTGATTACGCCGAGCGAGGTGCGCGACGGGCTACCGCTGCTCGACGAGTTGCCGACCGATGGACAGCCAAGCCTGGCAGGCGGACGAGACGAACGAACCCGAGCCGGCGACGTGCTAGTGACGACCTGGAATGCCGTCCGGGCGGTGGTCGATGAGCAGGGCGGCCGAATCATCGGCAGCGGAGTACATCGGCTGCGGGTCGATGACAAGCAATGCGAACCGCACTACGTAGCACAGTGCCTGTGCGGCAGTTGGAACGAACGATTCAAGAAGGGTTCGTCCATTCAACGCGTTGACCTGCGGGACCTCGAAATTCCGCTAGTCCCGCTACCGGATCAGGAACGCCTAGTCGAAGCCTTGCGTGAGATCGAGCAACTTGCTCGACATGCCGCGGAGGTGGCCGAGGCCGCTGCAGCTTCCGCCACCGCGATCCTCGACGCCGTGCGATACGACGCGCCGATGGGCGACAACAAGTGATCCCGCGTTCTGTCAGAACTGGGGTGCCACACTCGTGCGACACCCACGTTAAGCGCAGTTTCAGAAGGAGAGTCAATTGAGCAAGCTGGGCAACTTCGTGTGGGGTATCGCCGACCAACTCCGTGGTGTGTACAAGCCACACCAATACGGCGGGGTGATCCTGCCTTTCACGATCCTGAGGCGTCTGGACTGCATCCTCGAACCCACCCGTGATGAGGTGCGTGAGTTGGCCGAGAAGTACTCCGGAGGCGCGTTGGATGTGCAGGTGAAGCGCAAAACTGGCCTCGCCTTCTATAACACGAGCCCCTTCGACTTCAAGCTCCTCCTGAAGGATCCGGAGGGTCTGCGCGCCAACCTGATGGACTACATCACCGAGTTCTCGGCCAACATCGACGTCTTCGAGCGGTTCAAGTTCGAAAACGAACTTGCCACACTCGACGAAAAGAATCGGCTGTACCTCGTGACGTCGCAGTTCGCCGAGGTGGACCTGCACCCCAACTCTGTGTCCAACGCTGAAATGGGCGATCTGTTCGAGCACCTCATCTACAAGTTCGCGGAAGCTTCTAACGAAGAGGCCGGCGAGCACTACACCCCGCGTGACGCGATCCGGTTGATGGTCGATCTGTTGTTTGCTGAGGACAACGTTGCTCTACTCGAACCTGGAACCGTGCGGACTATCTACGATCCCACCGCGGGCACCGGCGGCATGCTCTCCGTCGCCGAGGAGCGACTTCTCGAACGTAACCCCGGTGCGCGGCTGCGGCTGTACGGGCAGGAAATTAACGACCAGTCCTACGCGATCTGCAAGTCCGACATGATCGCCAAAGGCCAGGACGTCGGGAACATCAAGCTCGGCGACACACTGGCCGACGATTTCTTCTTCGATCGCACCTTCGACTTCTGCATGTCCAATCCGCCGTTCCGTAAAATGTCGGTGTGTTGTGGCAGGTTCTGTTGCTGTGGAACAACACGACGACGGCTCCCGCTGGAGGCTGTGTTGGGCGCGGCAGCCTAGCCGGCCGTACACCGCGAGGTCCGATGTCCTTGCAGACTTCCCGGACCTAGCCGAGCGTGAGGCTGCGCTCGGAATTCGCCCCGGGCAGCCGTTCCTCCTGATGGCCGATGGTCGACCGGACGTTGAGGTCCTGGAATTCTTCCGGTCAGCAGCGTTCCAATCGTTGGCGGCCGGGTCGCAGGAGTCCTACGCTCCGGACATCCAGCTGTTTCTCTCCTTCCTGTCCGTTCAAGGCATCGACTGGAAAACAGCGACGTTCGAGCATCTTGCCGACTATGAGTTCTGGCGGCGACGCGACCAGGAGAACCCGGATCGTGTTGGTGCAGCGACGTTTTCACGGGATCTGGCGGCAATCAAGAAGTTCTACGACTGGCAGCAGTGGCGGGGCAACGTGGCTGTTTCTCCTGTCAGCCGGCACAAATCCAGCTCCACTGGGGACTCGGACTCCACGCGGTTGCAACCGAGTGCTGTCCGCTCGGTCCAATTGAAGTGGCTGACGCCCCGAGCGTACAAACGCTGGCGCGACGTCGGCCTCGGCGGCTACCGCGGCGACGGGCGACGGGATGCGACCTGGAGAGGACGCAACGACGGCCGCAACCTGGCTTTCGCCGAAGCGCTATGGTCGAGCGGGCTGCGACTGCGTGAAGCCGGAACACTGGTCCTGGGAGAACTCCCCAACGCTGACAACCAAGTGCGCTACGCGAAAGCCCGAGTCAGTCAAGCCGTCGCGAAAGGTCGTGGCCGTGATTTCTGGATCAGTACCGCAGCACTGAAACACATTGACAATTACTGTATTTCAACCCGAGCGGCCGCCGTTCACCGAGCCCGTTCTGAAGGTCGTTACGACGCACTGACCGACATCAAGATCGTCGACACGGTGGACCATCACCGCCGTGTCCACTTCACCAACCGGGACGGCAGTAAGGGGACGGTACCGCTGGACAGTCTCGACGCGGATGATCGGCTCAACTTTTACATCACCACTGATCGCGGGCTCGAACCATGGATGGTGTGGCTGTCCGAAGCCGGTTTGCCGTTGCCGTACCGCACCTGGGAGGCGATCTTCTCCACGGCCAACGATCGGTGTCAGACCCTTGGGGTAGACATCCATTGTCACCCGCATATGCTGCGCCACTCGTTCGCCCTGAGGATGTTGGTCACATTGATCTACGCACACGAACGCAAGATGGGCATCACCCCTGCCGAACGGCGCGAGTACCGCCATATCTTCGGTGATCCTTGGATTTTGGTTCAAACACTGCTGGGCCACGCAAGCCTGGAAACCACACGCAACTGCTATCTCGAACCCGTGTCGGGCCTGCAGGTAGACCTCTTCCTCAATGACGACCTCGCCGAGGACGCATCGATCGCCGATTTCATCACGCACATCGCGGCGGCGGCTCCCGGCATCGTCGACACCGAGGAGCAGTGAGCGGTGGCTTCCCGTAGGGCAGCGGCACTCCCGGCAGGCAAGTACGCCCGCCCCAGCACGGTAGACGCTGAGCTTCGGCAGCTCTGTTTCACCGACGAGGCGGGACGCACACGGACATTCTCATTCGATGACGTCCACGGGCCCGCTGAACTGATCGACGACCTGGTGACCGCACTGGCGAACGGTTCCCAATCCGGTGGTCGTTGGCGCACACTGGCGACCGTTGATGCGGCGGTGAGCGCCGCGCGGCAACTGATCACCTACCTGGGTACGGAGTTTCCTGAGGTCCACTCGGTCGCCGATTTCGGGCCCGAGGTGTGGTGGGCGTGGCGGACTGTCAAGGAAAGCCAGGCCCGCTGGCCGGGGCAAGTGAACCTCATGCGAACCGTGTTGTCGGAGTCCCCGCGACTTCCCGAAACCACACGGAAGGCGATGCGCGCGAAGGCGGTCAAGCCTCGGAAACGATTGCCGGAGAATGATTCCTACAGTCGCGACGAGTTCGAGCGGATCCGCAGTGCCGCCAAGGGTGAGGTCCGCCAAGCGCTCCGCAGGATCCGCACCAACACCGAGAAGCTGCACCGGTTCCGCGAGGTCGGTGATGTCGGTGACGGGATCACGTTCAATGTCGGCGGGGCACGGTGGAGTACCGGATCGCTCCTGGAATATCTGTCGCGAAACGGGATGCTTCCCTCTCAGTACCTCGCTAACCGTGTGGTATTGAAGGGCCGCTTCGACCTGACTGGCGTGTCGAGTCCGGCGCAGGCGCTGTTCCCGTCGATCCGGGAAATCTATTGCCTGATGGTCCTTCTCGTGTGCGAACGAGGGTTCAACCTCTCCGTGATGGACAACCTCACCGTGACGTCGTTCAGGGCATCCGACGGTGCCTCAGAAGACCCGGTGTACACCGTCAACACCGACAAACCGAGAAGAGGAACCAAGCGCTACAGCGCCGAAATCCTCGCCGGCGAGGCCGGGAAGCTCTGGGAGAATGCCGTCCGCCTGACCGAGCCGTGCCGCACCGCACTCGATGCACTCGGAACCCCGTCGGAGAAGTTGCTCATCGCCCACCGGCATAAGAACCTCACCAACGAGGGCCCGTTCCGGCGGGAATGGTTGACCGCGGGCATCGGCGATCACTACATGGCCGATGCCGGCCTGCTGGCAGACGACGGCACACCGTTGCGGGTGAGTCTGCGACGGTTGCGGTTGTCCGAGCAGGTGTTGAACCAACATGCCCGGCAGAACAGCGAATCCGTCAGCGAAGACACCTACCGCAGCCCTGACCCGGCCACCGCAGAAGGGGCCGCCGACACCATCATTGACGGGCAGGCCGATGCCGTCGCCCACGCCAGGGCCACGGTTGCCATCCGCTCGATGAGTGCCGCCGAAGTGATTGCGGCCCGCAGAGATCCGAAAACCGCCGCGACACAACTGGGTATCCCGGTGCCGACACTGAAGCTGCTGCTTGCAGGACACCTCGATACCGCCACCACCGCGTGCACCGACTTCTTGAACAGCCCGTTCGCCGCCACCGCGGGCGAACCGTGCCCGGCCTCGTTCTTCGCCTGCTTTACCTGCACGAACGCCGTTATCACTCCCGCGCATCTACCGCGCCTGGTCACACTGCTGGATGCCCTCGATAATGTCGCCACGCTCGTCGCGCCGGCCCGGTGGGAGACGGACTACCGGGACCATTACGCCCGACTGCAAGCGATTCTCGACCAGAACGCGACCAAGGCCGAGATCGGCGATGCCCGCCGCCACGTCACCGACGCTGACCGTGAAGTCGTCACTGCGCTCCTCGGAAGGAATCTCGACGCGTGAGCACCGCGCCAGCCAACTCGTGGCCGCAGCAGACTGGTCAACTCGAACTTGACGACGCCGAACCGGTGATCGCCGACATCGAACGGGTGCCTGAAGCACAGCGAGGAAATCTCTCGACCGTGGGCGACAACCGGTGGGATCTCACACCGTTGGTGCAGAAACAGACCGTGTCGGGCACGCTGAGCATCGTCTTCGATACATTCCCGCCACGCTACGTCGCCACGGCCAAGCGATTGATCTGGGCGAGCATCAACAAGCCGACACCCGTCGAGGATCTGGAACGCTCTTCCGCCGCGCGCAGTCGGCTCGCACCAGTGACGGTGTGCACCTTCGCGCGATTCCTGCGGCAGTGGATGACGTGGTTGGCAGAGAAGGACATTCACGAGTTCAGAGAAATAGTCAAATCCTGTGGATCGAGGGTCGTCAGGCGACCTCGGACACTGGGGTGTCGGGCGATGGTTCCGGGGTGATGTCGACCGGACGTTCGAGGAGCTTGCCCTGGTGGAACACTGCGCCGGCCCGCACCAACGCCACCAGGTGTGGTGCGTTGACCGCCCGCCACCGCGACTGCGCTGCTTCGATCAGCTTGTAGGCCATCGCCATGCCCGCCGCCCGTGATCCCGGGCCCTTGGTCACCCTGGTCCGAAGCCGAACCGTCGCGAAGGTCGATTCGATCGGGTTCGTGGTGCGTAGATGCACCCAGTGCTCGGCGGGATACCGGAAGTACTCGAGCAGCACGTCGGCGTCATCGACGATTTTCTTCACCGCTTTCGGGTACTTCGCGCTGTAGTCACGTTCGAACGCTGCGATCGCCAACTGCGCCTTGTCGATGTCCTCGGCCCCGATGATCTCCTTCATCGCCGCCAACGCACCCGGATGCGCCGATTTCGGGAGTGCAGCAAGAACGTTGGCTTGTTTGTGGAACCAGCAGCGTTGTTCGCGGGTGGCGGGGAACACCTCCCGCAGTGCCCGCCAGAATCCCAAAGCTCCGTCCCCGACCGCGAGCGCCGGCGCGCGCATCCCGCGGCGGCGGCAATCCCGCAGCAGGTCCGCCCAGGACTCGGTGGACTCTCGGTAGCCGTCGGCCAGGGCGACGAGTTCCTTGCGGCCGTCCGCCCGCACCCCGAGCATCACCAACAGGCAGAGCTTTTCCTGCTCGAGCCGGACTTTCAGGTGGATGCCGTCGACCCACAGGTACACGTAGTCGACCTGCGAGAGGTCCCTGGTGCCGAAGGCCTTCGCCTCGTCCTGCCACTGGGCCGTGAGCCGGGTGATCGAGGATGCGGACAGTCCGGCGCCGGTGCCGAGGAACTGTTCGAGCGCCGGCCCGAAGTCACTGGTTGACAGGCCGTGCAGGTACAGCAGCGGCAGCACCTCCGATACCTGCTCGGACTTGCGAGCCCAGGCGGGCAGGATCGCCGAGGAGAACCGCTTGCGCTCGCCGGTATCGGGGTCGATCCGCTTGTCGTTCACGCGGGGCGCCTTCACCGCCACCGCACCCGCCGAGGTCACGACCTCACGTTCGGCGTGGTATCCGTTGCGGACCACCAGTCGGTGGCCGTGTTCGTCGACCTCACCGGCATACCGGGCTACATAGTCGGCGACCTCGGCCTGCAACGCCGCGGCCAGCATCTGCCGGGCACCGTCGCGGACGATCTGGTCGAGCAACGACCGGCCCGCACCGGCCGCATTGCGGGTCTCGTTGGAGTCGTCGTTGTTGTCTACTACCGTGAGCACGGGCGTGCCTTCCCGCCAGCGCGCCAACGCTGGTCTTGATCAGAATTCGGATTCCTTGCAGATCATCTTCCGGGAAGGCACGCCCGCCCGGGATCCACAGGTTCTGATCATTGCTCACGAGTTCAGCGCGGTCACCGACGACATCTACGACGAATATGCCGAGCACCTCAAACGACACCGCGGCTCACGCGAGAACGTGGGCAACATGCTCTTCGCCGTCACCCGTGCCTGGCTCTACGCGCCCTACCTCGCTGAAGCTGAACGCCTCGTACGCCCACCATGGGAGAACAGCCCTATCGGACGCAACTCGGTTCTCGGCGCTGCGAACTGGTCGAGCGAAAACAAGACCACACCCATCCATCCGCAGACGATGGCTAGCCTACTCGTGTGGGCGCTGCGTTTCGTCACCGACTTCAGCGACGACATCCTCGCCGCAAAGGCACTGAAAGCGACACCGCGCGGTATCCCGCCCAGCCTTCAAATCCTCGACCCCTATCCACGGTTTCGCGCCTATGTCCAGCAGCGGCGCCACGGATCACAGACCTTACCCGGATGGGTGAGCAGTAACAGACCGCACATACGCTCTCTGGCAAAGGGATTCATCGGCTGGCAGCTCGGTCTCTCTCCCGAAGAAACCAAGGTCATCAACACGCAACCACTGGTCGGCAGCCTGACGCTGAGCGAGGAAGCACACCTGCCCATGCCGATCACGGGTTCCATCGATGGAACAGACTGGATCCCGGCCATCAATTTCTACGAGGTCGAGGAGCTGTGCCGCCACCTGGCCACCGCCGCGTTTGTCGTCGTCGCTTACCTAACCGGGATGCGAGGCGAGGAGTGCCGCGCACTGGAGCGCGGCTGCTGCCGAACCCACACCGACCCCACCACCGGGCAACTCCACTACCGCATCCATGGAAGAACCTTCAAAGGCGCACTTGATAAGTCGGGCAACGCCATACCCGCCGGCGTCGAACGAGAACAACCCTGGCTGGCCATCGCACCCGTAGCGAAAGCCGTCGCGGCGATGGAGGCACTGAACCCATCCTCGCGACTGCTGTTCCCGATCGAGGGATTCTCACTGTGGCCCTGCACGGTCAACAACGGCAAGGCCGTCCACGCCCGCATGGTCGGCGATCGCATCCAGGACCTGATCGCCTGGAGCAATGACGCCGCCACAAGACTCGGCCGTACGTACGAGGCGATCCCCGCCGATCCGGAGGGATCGGTGACCGTCAAGCGGTTCAGACGAACACTGGCCTGGTTCATCTACCGCAAACCAGGCGGCCGAGTAGCCCTCGGAGTGCAGTACGGACACCTGCGCGGCTACACCACCGACGGCTACGGGTCGCGGGTCGCCAGCGGCCTACGAGATGTCTTCCCGATGGAGGAAGCCCTTGCCCGAGCCGACTACTTGGAAGACGCACACCAACGCCTCGAAAACGGTGAACAGGTCAGCGGCCCGGCCGCAGGCCGATACACCCAGGCCATCCACCTGTTCGAGAGGCAATTCCGCGGCCGCTACATGAGCACCAAGCAGGCGGCCGCACTCCGCGCCAACCCCAAACTACGCATCTACGACAACCCGCAACAGTTCGTCACCTGCTGCTATGACCAGTCCAAGGCGCTATGTCACCCCGACCGACAGGTCACGGCAAGCCAGCACCGCTCACCTGATGTCTCACACTGCCAACCCGGATGCGGCAACATCGCCCGAACTGACCAGAACATCGCTCAGATCCGGGACGCCATCACGCAGTACCAGGACGAGATCGACTCTCCCACAACGCCGATACCACTACGCGGCCGGCTCGAACAACGCATCACTGCCCTTCAAGCCATCGTCGACGAACATCAAAACAATGGGAAGTCGCGATGACCGATCACGCTGACGAGCATGTGCGCCGCGTGATCCGCGACGCGATGGACCGACTCATCGACGGCAAACCACTGCACTCCGACGGCAAGCTCACCGTGAAGTCCCTTGCCGAGGAGGCACGTGTCAAACGGTGGGTGCTTACGCACCGGCACACCGACCTCCAGGACGAGTTTCGTGCCCGGATCACCAGCACCAACGCGGAGCCGCCGATCCTGCAGGTGCTCCGCGAAGAGAAATCTGACGCCGCGAAGAAGGTGAGGGAACTGACCGCCAACGTCACCGCTCTCACCGCCACGATCCATCAACTCGAACGAATCATTGACGTACTGGCACTCGAGAACCATGAGCTGCGATTGAATCGGACCCAAACTGACAAAATCGTTCCGCTGCGGGCAGGAGGGAAGGGATAGCCCGCCGTGAAGTGACCGCCTGCAGCAGTGACAGGGTTGCGGCGGATTTGCGTCCAGATCACTCAGACTTCGAGGACATGACCACCAGTGCCGAACCTCTTTGACAACCTCAGCGACGACACACGCTTGAAGGACGCACTGCGCGTCTCGCTCAAGGACTTCGACACGGTCGACGTGGCGACCGGCTACCTCGATTTGCGCGGTTGGTCAACCATGGCCGACATCGTCGACACAAAGGCTCGAACAGGTGCAGAGCCTGTTGCTCGGGTACTCATTGGGATGGTCGCGCCAGCGGACTCGCAGGAAATCCTCGACGGCCTGCAGCGCGAGGTTCAGCCCCCGGGCTACGGGGCAGATATACACGACCGGGAGAAGGCACTTGCCCGCCGCGACCAGCTCGTTAAGCATCTACGGAACCAGCTGATGCGTGGGCTGGCCACCGTCGAAGGACAGCGGACCCTCCAGGCGCTGAAGCGGCAGTTGGAGGACGGCGCAGTGCAGATGAAGGTCTTCACCGAGAAGCCACTGCACGGAAAGACCTACCTGTTTCACGCCCCGGGAAAGAGCCACGGCTCACGATGGGCTTACGTCGGGTCGTCGAACCTCACTCACGCCGGATTGACGACGAATCTAGAGCTGAACATCGATGTCCAAGACTCCGACGCCAACAGCAAGATCGCCGAGTGGTTCGAAGCACGGTGGACCGACCGGTTCTCGCTGCCTATCACCGCTGAGATCATCCAGCTGATCTCCGAATCGTGGGCGGCTGGCGTACAGCCCACCCCATTTGAGGTCTATCTCAAGGTCTGCCACGCACTGTCCCAAGATGCCCGGGATGGACTCGGCTACGTCTTGCCCACATCGATGCAGAACCTGCTGCTCGACTATCAGGAGAGTGCAGTCCGCACGCTCGCTCGACGCATTGTTCGCCGAGGCGGAACTATGCTGGGCGACGTTGTTGGTCTCGGCAAGACGCTGACGGCCATCGCGACTGCGTTGATGCTCCAGTCCGCCGAGGACTATTCGACGCTGGTGTTGTGTCCGAAGAATCTCGAACTCATGTGGACCAAGCACCTCGACAAGTATGAGATCAACGGGCGTGTGGTCCCGTACTCGATGGCCGACAGAGTGCTTCCTGAGCTCAAACGATTCAATCTGGTCATCTGCGATGAGTCGCACAACCTGCGCAACAGCAGCACCATTGCCTACGAAGCCATCCACGAGTACATCCGCCGCAACAGCTCCAAGGTGTTGCTTCTTACCGCAACCCCCTACAACCTCGCGTTCCAGGACGTCGCCAGCCAGATCGCGCTGTATATCGATGACGACGAAGACCTCGGCATCGTCCCCACAGCAGCACTCGCCGCAGAGCCCGGGCTCCGCGACAAAGTCGACGGGAAGATCAACACACTCGCCGCCTTCCGACGCTCCGACCACGCAGAGGACTGGCGCCGGCTGATGAGCGACCACCTTGTGCGGCGAACCCGCAGCTTCATCAAGCGAACGGCGAAGACAGAACCTGTCACCCTGCCCGACGGAACCACCGAGCAACAGCCGTACCTCCAGTTTGCGAACGGTGAGAAGTTCCACTTCCCAACCCGGATCGCCCGCCCGCTTAGCCACGACTTCGCCGACGACGATCCCGCAAGACTCATGGAAGACAACGACACGCTCAACGCCGTGAGCACTTTGGCGCTGCCACGCTACCGGCTAGCCGACTACGACAACCCACGCGCACCGCACACAGACTCAGACACGAAGGTCCTCGATGACATTCGCTCCGGGCGTGGAAACGTCAGCGGGTTTGTCCGCACCGGATTGTTCAAGCGGTTGTCCTCGTCCGGGCACTCGTTCATCGTGTCGTTGCAGCGCCAACGGGCACGCAACGAGCTGTTCCTGCATGCGATCGACAACGAGCTCCCCATCCCCATTGGGTCGTTCACCGACAAGCAGTTCGCGGTCAGCGATGAAGACGTCGAGGATGACCCAACACCGCACGGCTCGCTCGCAAGCCGCTACGAGGAGCTCCGCAAAAACCTCCCGGCAAAGACGAAATGGGTCAACTCCACAGTCTTCAAGACGACGCTGCGCAAGGATCTCGAACGCGACAACCAGATGCTCACGACGATGCTCGATCGGTTTGGCAGCTGGGACTCGACCCGAGACTCCAAAATCAACGCATTGGTCGACCTGCTCCGCAACGACCACCCCGGCGAGAAGGTTCTCGTTTTCACCGAGTACGTGGATACTGCCGAATACGTTGCCCAAGCACTACAGGAAGCCACCGTGGAAAAGGTTGCCGTAGTCTCAGGAAACACCGACGACCCCGCCGATATTGCCCGCCGATTCTCACCGCACTCCAACCGGATCCCAGGGCAGGAAGAACTTCCTGAAGTAGACCCAGCGGACCCCATCGACGTGCTCGTCGCGACCGACGTGCTCTCCGAAGGCCAAAATCTCCAGGACTCCCACATCGTCGTCAACTACGACCTGCCGTGGGCGATCATCCGACTCATCCAACGTGCCGGCCGTGTCGACCGCGTCGGCCAGAAGTCAGACCAAGTCTTCGTCTACCTCATCAGCCACGAGAACGTTGAAGCCCAGATCAACCTCCGACAGCGCATCCGCGCACGGCTGGGTGCCGCGGCCGAGGCATTCGGTGCCGACGAACAGTTCTTCGGCGGAGACACCGAAATCAAGATCCTCGACGACTTCTACAAGGGCAAGGTGAGCGACGATGCTGACGAAGCCGACAACGAGGCCGATGCCGTCAGCGAGGCATGGGTCGTCTGGTCCAACGCACAGACCAAACACCCGCAGATCGCCAAAAAGGTTCTCGGCATGCAAGACATGGTCCACAGTACCCGCGAGCAATACATCGACGAGAACGCTGGCAGCGTCACGTGCTTTGTCAGTACGGAGTCCGGCGTCGACGCATTCGCTGCTTCGACCACGAACCCCGACGGCTCAACCGCAGAGAGACTACTCACGCCACTGGAAGCGATGCGCACCTTCCGTGCCCAAATCGACACGCTGACAGCGGAACTCCGGCCCGATCATTTCGACCGGCAAACGGCACTCGTCCACGGGCCCCTCACGATTGAGGCGATCGCGGCCGGAAATCTCAAAGGAATCCGAAAGTGGGTGTGGGAACGCCTCGCTGGAACATTGTTCGCCCAGAAGGCAACTGACGCGCTTAACGCGCTACACGCACAGCCGCTCACCGAGCACGCAACAATGCGGCTCAGCCAGGCCCGCCGAAACCGCTACAGCGTCGACGACATCGCTGACCTACTCAACCAGCTCCATGAAGAAGACCGCCTGGTCATCAAGTCATCGGAGACCGACAACATCAAACTAGTCTGCTCGATCGGAGTACGTGAAGCATGACCGACAGCCCATTGAGCCTTGTAGAGGAGCACCTCTACCAAGAACTCTTCTTGCACCAGCTGAACTGGAGTGCGCCAGATTCCCCGCCGATCAGGTACACCGCCGAAGATGGGCAGACCTACACCGCCACCAATATCTCGTCCTACAAAGGCCTTCGCGTCTGGGTTTGCAACGACAAGCCCGGTTCCAAGATCGAAGCTGAACTCGACCGCTTGATCGCGAAGACGACCACAGACCGAGTGGTCATCTTCCACAACGACGACGAGCAGGTCTGGCGGTGGCCGGCTCGTCGCACCAAGGACAACACGACATCAACCAGGCTGACGAGCCATCGGCACCGCAACGGCCGAGCCAACCCCAACTTCGCTGCCAGACTCGACGTCATCCGCTTGCCGATCGATATCGTGCTCGACGCCAATACCGTACTGACGAAGGTCCGAGAGGCGTTCGATGTCGAAGCACGCAACGAAAGCAAGCGAGCTTCAAAACTCATGGCACGCATGTACTCTGCGCTCGAAGCTGCTTACCCGGCTTCATATGATGCCGCAAAGCGCGACCACGAGATCTCTGTCATCCTCGCCCGAATTCTGTTCTTGATGTTCGGCGATGACACCGAAATGTGGGAGAACCAGCAGGGGGAACCGGCACCCGACGCCTTCCTTGAGTTCATTCACATGCAGACCCCCACAGACGGATCCACACTTGGAGAACAACTCACCGATCTGTTTGAAGCCCTCGACAAGCCCGGTGGCGCCGCGTCGAGTGGAATAGACGCGGTCCTGCCCTATATCAACGGCGGTCTCTTCCGAGAGAAGATCACACTGCCGGTGCTCAGCAAGGACTTCCGCGAAGCGGTGCTCGATGCCTGTGTGGTCGACTGGTCCACAATCAGCCCAGCGATCTTCGGATCGATGTTCCAATCGGTTCGCGACGCACAGACTCGGCGCGAACTCGGCGAGCACTACACGTCCGAGGAAAACATCCTCAAGACCCTCAACCCGCTATTCCTCGACGAGCTCCGCGCTGAGTTCGACCGGGCCCGAACCATGAAAGACGAAAAGGGTGTTCTCACAAGGCTTTGGAAACGACTTGGTGACATCCGGTACATGGATCCCGCCTGTGGCTGCGGAAACTTCATCATCGTTGCCTTCCGTGAACTGCGCGACCTTGAGCTGCGCATCATGGAACGGCTGCAGGAACTGACTGGAGCCTCCCAGCTTGCCTTCGACCCAACCCTCGCACTGAAGGTCACGCTCGACCACTTCTACGGAATCGAAATCGATGAGTGGCCAGCACGAATCGCGGAAACCGCGATGTTCCTAGTGGACCGACAATGCGACCTCAAGCTCAAGGAACGTTTCGGCGAGGCACCACAACGACTACCGATTCAGACCCAGGCGAACATAACCGTAGGGAATGCACTTCGAGTGCAGTGGCAAGACGTGTGCACCACCTCTGAGGCGGTGATCCTCGCAGGCAACCCGCCTTACGGTGGCCGCGGTGAACGCAGCGCCGAGCAAACCAATGACCTGCGAACCGTGTGGGGAGACGATTATCAAATCAATCTCGACTATGTCACCGCATGGTTCGTGAAGACGGTCGAATACTTCGGCAAGATCAACGGACGATGGGCGTTCGTGGCGACAAGCTCAATCAGCCAGGGCGAGCCGGTAGCTCGACTCTGGCGCCCCATCCTTAACGCAGGGTGGCGATGCCGCTTTGCCTACAAGTCGTTGCTGTGGGAATCGGAAGCGTCCGGGGGCGCCGGGGTCCATGTGTCCATCGTCGGATTCGACCGCGCTACCTCGCCTCAACCGGTGCTGTGGACATACCCGGACGGTGGTCATGGCCAGCCCGAGAGACGCGATACCGCCAACATCAACCCCTATTTATTCGACGGGCCAACCATTTTCGTCGACTCACGCCGGACCCCATTGTGCGCGCAGTTGCCTGCTGCCAGTTTCGGCAGCATGCCCAACGACGGAGGAAACCTCCTGGTCGAAACCGAAGAATATGATGTAGTGGCCGCGGACCCCGTCGCTGCGAAGTATCTGCGGCGCTTTATCGGCGCCGGCGAGCTGATCCACAACCGGAAACGATGGTGCCTCTGGCTACGTGACGCTACGCCGGAAGACCTGGCCATCAGCCCAGTTCTAACCGACCGTCTTGCAGCCGTGCAGGCGCACCGTAGCGGCAGTGACAGCCCCACGACGAGTACGCGCAATCACCCGTCACACTTATTTGGTCAGATTGCCCAACCATCCACTTCGTACCTCGCAGTCCCCGCTCACGTAAGCGAGCGACGCCGTTTCTACCCGGCCGCACGGTTCGACGCCGACGTGATCTGCGGGAATGCCAATTTCCTCATCCCTGACCCGGATGGATTTGCCCTTGCCGTCATCTCCTCCAGCATGTTCATCGTCTGGCAGAAAGCAATCGGCGGACGCATCCGTAACGACCTACGGTTCTCAAAAACCTACACTTACTACACCTTCCCCCTCCCACGGCTCTCCGATACGCAATACGAAGCCGCATGCGCCGCCGCGCAACATCTCCTCACAGTTCGTGCCGCACACGGAGGTGCATCGCTGGCCGACCTTTACACGGTCGACGCGATTCCCGAAGATGTCGTCGAAGCTCATCTGAGCATCGATGCGGTAATTGATCAGGCCTACGCTCCCGACCAATTCGATACCGAACTGGACCGACAGGATGCACTGTTCAGCCGGTACTTAGCACTCACGGCTACATCTGCCCAGCCGACGCGCCAACGTCGAAGGAAGCGAGTGTAGGTGGGGCGCTGGGCAACCCTTGGGCCGAGTGTCCGTATGCCGGATGATTGGCCATATCGATGACGAGCGACGGCGGCGCCGTCGCGTCCTATGGATTTCGGCGCCAGTATCTTGCTACAGCTGAGGAGATCCTTCGCCTCATCGCTGCGCGCGGCGAGGACTCTGCCGAGTTGGCAGTCATAATCGAGCCGACACGTACCGACCTCGTCGGCAGTGACGTGGCCGACGATGATGTGGTCGATTTCGCGATTGCGGCGGGCGAAGAGATTGTCCGTCGCGTCCAGGTGAAGTCCTCCCGTGCGCCTTCAAGGATGAACCCGCTGAGGTACTCAGACGCTGCCGCGATATTCAAACGAATGGGTGCTGGTGCACATGAAGCCGTCATCTTGACGAACAAGCCGCTAGCAAAGAAGTTGGTGAATGCCTGCGCCTCACCTACTCGGATTGCTGGCGACGGTGAGATGTACTCCGTTACTGGGCAGTCGATTACGTCCGGCCAGTCCACACCGGCCAGGCTGATTGTGCGTGATGATCGTCGCGTCGAGGACGTCAAGCAATCAGTGTTGGACCTTGTCCGCCAGATACGGCGAGACAACGCCGTCGGCCCAGGCGAACAATCGGCTGCCTTGCTTACGGCCATGATGCTCGACTCCATGTTCGAGGCCGCAGCCGATTTGTCCTCGCGCAGATGGTCGGCTAGTGAAATTGTCGACTTGCTGTGTCTACCCGATAACCAGATAGCGCACGCTAGGCGACGATTCGACTGGGGCGTGCCGCTGGGCGTTGAAGTTCCTCGACTGGCATCAGCCGTGGCGCGTACAAATGAACTAGCCACTCTTACAGATCTTTTCAACCAATCCGTCGCCGGGCGGATTCCTCAGGTCGCCGTACTCTCTGGGACGACCGGGTTCGGAAAGAGCACCATTGCCGCAGACTTTTGCCATCTCAATCGGCACCTCTACGAGCACGTCTGCTGGATCGATTCTCGCTCACCTGAACTGCTCGCCGCCCGGATCAAGGATCTCGTGGCACAGATGGGTATCGATGTCGACACCGGTAGTGACGTCGGTGCTGCTTTCCGCGCGGAGTTGGCGGTCAGCGGCGGCCCTTTCGTTGTGGTGTTCGACGGGGCTCGCCGGCGACAAGACATCGAACCGTTCATACCCTCCAGCGGATGCGGGTTCGTGATCGTCACAACGACCAACAGCACGGGCTGGTGGCACACCGCCCGGCCCTTGCCGGTTGGCTCGTTTACCGTCGATCAGGCGACTGCATGCTTTGAGGCATACGCCGGCATAGAGCCCGGTCTACATGCAGACGCTGTCGCCGGGGTCGTGCGGCGCCTGGGGCACGTGCCGCTCGCAATCGCTATGGCGGCGTCATACTTTCGCAACGCCGATGAAGATGTCGCGCTGTTGTCGGATAGGTATTTCGAGAGTCTCGAGGCCCTCGAGGACTCAACAGCGGTTCCTGAGGGTTTCGACAGGACAGCATTCGCGGCGGTCCAATTTACAGTAACGCAGATTGGGTCCGAGACCGGTGGCGATGAGAACTTCAGGCGGGCGACGCAGCTGCTCATCTATCATTCGGCGTTCTTTGCCCCGGAACTTATACCGGTCAACTTAGTGCTGCAGACTGTCGATAGCACGGTGGCGACGCTCGATCTGACTTCGCCGCCGAGTCCGGTAGAGGCCGATCCCCATGTCCGAAATCGCCTCTTGACGAACCTGCGTACCCAAACCATTGCGCGGCGCCGCACCTATCTAGACGCTTCTGGGTCCGCGAATCCGGCCAGCGACACGATCAGCATGCACCCTCTGGTGCACGAGATCCTTCGCGCGATCCATGTGAAGGCCGCACCTCGCGACGGATCGGTCATGAATTTGGTGACCCTGTTCATGGGGCACCTATACGGGTGGATCATCGCGCTGCGGCCATCGGGTGCGTTCTTCCCGGTCGAGCAGTTACTTGTGCATGCTCAGTGGATCCTCGACTTTGTCGACACCATCAACATTCCCGCTGACGCCGACGAGCACGATGCATACGTATTTCGTTGTGCCATCCTGTATCTGCGGTATGAGGTCGCAAATTGCCATTCGTCCCGCGGGAACTATGAGCGCGGGGTTGAACTGATCGAGCAGGCGCTCGACGAGTTCGCCGACGTGACACCGACTATCCATCCGCAGTGCGCCTTAGCCAAGGCGGCGTGCGACGCAATTGCTGACGTCGAGCTTGGCGGACTCGGAGAACAGCGGGCGTTGCGCTTCGCGCGGCAAGCGATCAATGAAATTGCGAAGATTGAGCATTTCACCGACGCACCACGGCGCGGGGAGATCATCTACCGGTTAGCCGTACAGGCTGCGCAGGCGATTAACCGATTCGGTACCGCTGAGACTCGCGCGGTAGCCGAGGAGCTGGCTGGCATCGCCAACCAACAACAGCTGCCGGCTCCGCAAGAGATCGACAAAATCAATCAGATCGATCAGTTTCTCAGGACTGGCCAATACCTACAGGCGCTCGCACTGATTCAGATGACACGCGGCGCTAACCCAACCGCGTATCAGAAGGTCATGTTCGACAACTTCGAGATCATCGCGAATCTGCACCTACATCGGTTTAATGCCGCCGCCGACGGTATCGACCGCATTCTCGCCGCAGCCGCGGAGGGCCCGCACATGCGTACCCATGTCGAGCTGGCCTGCGCAGAGATCGACGCCGCGCTGAATGCCACACACGCCTCCTGGACCGGGAAATCCGCACGGCTGGCGGCGCAGCACAAAGTGCTGCAGACCTTCAGCAGCACACAGTGAACAGAGTCCGCGTCCGGCTGCACATCGAGATCGATGTGAGTCGGATCAGCCGGCGACTCGTTGAATCGCTTGGAACTTTCATGTTGCCGGCCCCAGCGCCTTGAACTGCCTTCTATACAAGAGGGCTCCCTGCTCGATTCTGCGTAAACCATCCATCGTGCTCTCCAGGTCTCGGTTGAGCTGCGCGAGCGCAGTCTGCACGACCTCTGGGATGACCCCATCGAACGCGCTGTCGTCGGTGGGAATGATGTGTGACTCGATTGCCTGTTCCACGGTCACTACACGGTCACGAAGACCCAGCAGGTAATCAGATGTCGGGACGACCAGCTCCTTGCTTAGCTTTTCAAAACCGTCCTTCGCTGCCGTCAGCTGATCGATCATTGTCTCGCTTGGCCACCGCCCCCTGGCAACTTGGGCTTCACCTGCCTTTGTGTTGTGGTACAGCGCCTCGCAGTACTGCTTGAGGAACTTCCGACGATCCCGTTGGAGAGTCCGAACCGGCTCCCGATGCGAACGCCAGAGGTTGTAGAGGCTGATGAAGAATCCGAGGACGCCAAGAATGGTGCCGATCAGCGTGTAGACCCACATGCTTGAAACGCTATCCGAGCGGGCCGACAGCCAACGGATCGATCCCTGTCCTTGGAACGCAGACCGCTGCTCTGCGGGCGTCGGAACGATGAGGAGTCGGGCTTTGCGGCAACACGCTGAAAGCCTGTACGGAACCGCCGTACGGGGTGGATTGGAAGTCGTCGCAGGAGTCTGTGAAGAAGGAGGCGCTAGCTCAGAATTCGCGCTTCTCCCACGGCTTACCGTCAATCGGGGACGGACAGATGCTGTTCCTGTCGCATCTGGCATCGAAGATGCGGCCAGCGCACGACGGAGGTGGCCGCGCCGGCATCGTTCTCAACGGATCGCCCTTATTCAACGGAGCAGCAGAGTCGGGTCCCTCCCTGATCAGACAGTGGCTGCTCGAATCCGACCTGGTCGAGGCGATCGTTGCGCTACCGACGAACATGTTCTTCAACACCGGCATCGCCACGTACATCTGGATTCTCGACAACGCCAAGCGTCCTGAGCGCGCTGGCAAGATCCAGTTGATCGACGCGACATCATTCTGGACCAAGATGCGCAAGAGTCTGGGCTCGAAGAACCGCGAGCTTAATGGTGACGCGCGAGACCGGATCCTGGCGCTCTACGACGCGTTCGACGAGGCCGACCCCGACTATTCGAAGGTATTCACTGCCAACGATTTCGGGTACTGGGCGGTGACGGTGGAGCGGCCGCTGCTGACCGAGACGGGCAAGGTGTCGATGGATCGGAAGGGTTACCCGAAGCCGGACCCGAAACTGAGAGACACGGAGAACATTCCGTTCACCTACGGCGGTAACACCGCGGGCGATGCGGCTCGCGCGGAGACTATAAAGGCTTACTTCGAGGCGGAGGTTCTGCCGCACGTTCCCGACGCCTGGGTTGACGTCGCGAAGACGAAGGTGGGCTACGAGATTCCGTTCACCCGACATTTCTACAAGTACGTGCCGCCTCGACCGCTCGCGGAGATCGACGCAGAGCTTGAGAAACAGGTCGCCAGGATCATTGACCTGCTGCGCGAGGTGGAAGGATGAGTGCGACCGCCCTCCCCGCCGGTTGGCGCCGAGGCAACATCCGGCACTTCGCTGCGATGAAGACGGGGCACACCCCGAGCCGATCAGTGTCGGCGTACTGGGACAAGACTTCGATTCCCTGGTTCACACTGGCGGATGTCTGGCAGCTACGTGACGGTCGCCGCACCTATCTCGGCGAAACGGCGAGCCAAATCTCCGAACTTGGGCTCGCGAACTCAGCAGCGGAGTTGCTGCCCGCAGGCACTGTAGTCCTCTCACGCACTGCATCGGTAGGTTTCACAGGAATCATGCCGCGCCCGATGGCGACCAGCCAAGATTTTTGGAACTGGGTATGCGGCGACGAATTGCTGCCGGAATACTTGAACTTCCAGCTTCGATCGATGGCGCCTCAGTTGCGGGGCCTTAACATGGGATCCACTCATCAAACTATCTATAAGGCTGACGCCGCAGCTATAGAGGTAGTGGTGCCGCCAGTTCCCGAGCAGCGCGCAATCGTGGACTTCCTGAACCGGGAGACGGCCCGCATCGACACGCTGATCGACGAGCAGCAACGGCTCATCGACTTACTGCGGGAGCGACGGAAGTCAGTAATCGAGATAGGCACGGGATGGGATGGGTTGGTTCGGGAGGGATGGAGCAGTCAGCGTCTTTCCTGGATCTTCCGCAGTACTGCGAGCGGCACCACACCGAGCAACGAAGACATCGTTTACTCAGCGGGCGCCGAGATTCCGTGGGTCACTACTGGCGAATTGCGTGAGTCAGTAATTGTCGATACCGAGCGCGGCGTCACGTCGCAGGTACTGGATCGGTACTCGGCATTAAAGCTGCACCCGGCCGGTTCATTACTAATCGCGATGTACGGAGCGACCATTGGACGGATGGCGATCTTGGGTGTCGACGCCGCGTCGAATCAGGCCTGTTGCGCACTTGTGGGCCCCACGGGGGTGATCGCCGAGTTCGTGCAATACAGCTTGGTCGCCGCCAAGCCCCACTTGTTACTCGAAGCTGCCGGCGGCGGACAGCCCAACATCAACCAGGACAAGATCCGTTCGTTCCGAATTCCTGTTCCGCCGGTCGCTGAGCAGCACGGCATCGTGGCTTACCTCGACGAGCAGACTGCGAAGATCGATGTCCTGATCGCCGAGACTGAACGGTTCATCGACCTGGCGCTGGAGCGTCGGTCCGCTCTAATCGATTCAGCGGTGACCGGTCAAACTGTCTTGCGGGCGGAGGTGGCCTAAACATGGCGCAGCACAACGAGATTGAGTTTGAAAAAGAGATCGCCCAGCACCTCGCCTCCCACGGCTGGTTGTACTCCCCAGACGACACCGGCTACGACAAGGAGCGGGCGCTCTTCCCCGAGGACGTCCTTGGCTGGTTGGAGGACACCCAGCCCGACCAGTTGGAGAAGGTCGTCAAGCCGGGTTCGAAGGACGTTGCGAAGCAGCAGGCTCAGGTTCTCGACCGGATTGTGAAGGTTCTCGACCTGCCGTTGGAGAACGGCGGCGGTACCCTCAACCTTTTGCGTAAGGGCTTCTCGCATCTGGCTGCGAAGTTCCAGATGTGCGTTTTCAAACCCGAGTCCACGCTGAACGCCAAGCGCAACGTCGACTACGCAGCTGTGAGGGTGCGGGTGATGCGCCAGGTGCACTTCTCAACCGCTGGCAATCAATCGGTAGATCTTGCGTTCTTCGTCAACGGACTACCGGTGGCTACAGCCGAACTCAAGACGGACTTCACCCAGACCGTCGCCGACGCCATCACCCAGTACCGAACATCGCGGCTGCCAAAGGACCCCGTATCTGGGATAGTACAGCCGTTGTTCACCTCTGGCGCAAGGGCTTTGGTGCATTTCGCGGTATCTAACGACGAGGTGTGGATGACCACTCGGTTGGCCGGTGAGAAAACGCACTTCTTGCCCTTCAACCGCGGATCCGAAACGGGCGGCGCCGGGAATCCCCTGAATTCCAACGGGTCACGCACGTCATACCTCTGGGAGCGGGTGCTCCAGCGCGACGCGTGGCTCAATATCTTGGGGCGGCTCATGTACATCAAGCACGAGTCCTCGACCGACCCGATCAGCGGGAAGACCAGCAAGTCGGCAACGCTGCGGTTGGGTCTGCTGCACGATCAGGTGACAGTTTCGGTCACGCGGCCTGACTGGCCGGTGTGGTCATGATTGCTTCGAATTC